>JAUVGM010000140.1 GCA_030593785.1 Gammaproteobacteria bacterium
CTGCCAATTATGCATTTTATAATTATCCTGCTACTCATTATTGCTCTTTTATTTGGTCCACAATGGTGGGCTCAATATACGTTCCGTCGTTATGCAAAATCATTAGATCGTCTTCAAGGCACCGGTGGGGAGCTGGCTCGACATCTACTTGATAGATTTGAAATGTCGCATGTCAAAGTAGAAAAAACAGAACCTGGCTCTGATCACTATGATCCAACCGATCTGGCTGTACGCTTATCACCAAATAATTTTGACGATAAATCATTAACCGCCATTGCTGTTGCAGCACATGAAGTAGGGCATGCGATTCAACATCACCGAAAAGAACCCTTATTAGCATGGCGGGGACGCCTTGCAATATTTGCAGATGCGGTACAAAAATTTGGCGTCTCTGCCATGATGATCATGCCCATTGTAACCATGTTAACTCGCGCACCGGCACTGGGTGGGTTTTTATTTATCGTTGGAATTGGCTCAATGTTTATGGCCACGCTTGTTCATTTAATTACCTTACCCGTAGAAACAGATGCCAGTTTCAACAAGGCATTACCTATTCTTGAATCGGGCTATATAGAGGATGGAGATATTCCAAAAGTGCGCCGTATTTTACGCGCAGCAGCGTTAACGTATTTAGCAGGTTCGTTAGCAAGCCTTTTAAACTTATGGCGTTGGATGGCAATACTCAAACGATAAAGTTAATAACGACTGCTGTCGGCCAAAAGAAGTCTTCCGTTAATTACTAAAGTCACGTATTAAATTATTTAAAGCAGATGTTCAACATAACATCCGGCGGGGGTCTTGTTAGCTTTCATAGTATTTAAGTTATCAAGCGTGCCACAATATAAGTATTTTTCATTTTTCTGCGGGGCTTAACTCAAACCAAAATGTGCTTCCCTTTTTAGGAGTACTTTTCACAGCGATTTTGCCATTCATTGCTTCAATTAATTTTTTACTAATGGTTAATCCAATTCCAACGCCATCGATGCCACTATGCTCGGCACCGAGTCTTTGAAATGGGTTAAATAAGTTACTTAATTGGCTTTTGTTAAGCCCATAGCCAGTATCAGTTATACTAATTCTTATAACGCCTGATTCTTTAGATGTAACATCCACCTTCACATTTCCGTTATCACTATTATATTTTATTGCATTTGACATAAGGTTAAACAAAACTTGTCTTAATCTAGTCTTATCTGCGTACACATATAGCCCTGTAGCTATATACTTACTTATATGAACGCCTTTATCGACAGACATTGGTGTGAGCAGCTTTAGCGTATCAACTATAATATTATCTATAGCTACTGGATTAAGGCTTATATCTAGCTCTCCTAATTCAATTTTAGATAAATCGAGTACTTCATTGATAAGTTCAAGCAGATGATTTCCAGCATTAATAATCTCATTGCAGTTTTCTCTTTCCTTCTCTGTTTTCGCATTTAGTTTCATTAATTGACTAAATCCAAGAACAGCATTCATTGGGGTTCGTAATTCATGGCTCATTCTCGATAAAAATTCTGATTTCGCATTATTAGCATTAATAGCATTTGATTTTTCTTTTTCTAATTCAATTGTTCGAATCTTTACTGCATTTTCAAGTTCCTTAGATTCTTTTTTCTGTTTTGATATCATAAAGATGAGTCCTAGAACACCTAAAATTGCAAGCACAGCATAAATTACAATAGTAAATGTAAGATCATTCCTGGTGTTAGCTAGAATATTTCCTAGAGGAATCATGACATCAAGAACCCCACGAACATCACCAACCTTCCAGTTAGTTTTTGGTGAGTTAGCATGAGAATTATGGCAATTGATACAGCTTGCTCGCATCGTATCGGCTGTTGCATAACGCAAGTATTTTTCGTTTTTTTCAGTAAAAACTTCAAAGTAAGGTTCAGTCTTGTTTTTTGAAAAATGTGCCCAAGCCTTTTTGCTAAATTCATCTCTTAAGCCACCAGTCTTTTTTCTCCAAGGGTATGGATAAGGACTATACAGGCTTACTTTTTCACCAGTTCCATTTTCACTAATTTTCTTTCCTAACATGATAGTCAGTGTTGCAGGTAATGGTATAGCATTTTTATTATTGTAATTATGCGTGGCTGGCAAACCATTTTGTTCCGCAACGGAAACTACATCAGATGTGTAAATGGTGCGAAATGTAGTAATCGCATTACTATAGAGTTTCGCATTATGTAACCCAGAAGCTATAATTGCATTTTCCTGTATAGTTTTGGTATGCAAAATCATCGCTACAGAGATGAGAGAGAATAATGTAAAAATAATTATTATAATTCGATAGTTCATATTAGTTTAAGCTAATGATTAAAATAAGAGGCGTTTAAAAGTGTGTGCGTAGCACCGATTTTAAACGTCCCTTTTGATTGCCTTGTTATATTTTTTGATACCATATTATTTAGAGCAAGGTTTATCAAGCTGGAGACTTTTCACAGTCGAAAATAGACAATAAATATTCAAATATATTTTTACGATTCACTTAAATTATAGTATTTTTCAACCGCATCTATAATCTTCCAGGTGCACTTCATACCTTTAGGAAAAATAACGTAATCACCTCGTCCTATTGTTACAGGCTCACCACCTTCTGGAGTGACTATCGCTTCACCTTCAACAAGGTAACATGACTCTGTCATTTGATATTCCCAGGGAAATTCTGACACTTCTTTTTCCCAAATCGCCCAATCAAAAACACCCATGACTTCCATCTTCATTGATGAAACATTTTTTTCTACTAATATTTGATCCACTTTAAAACCTCTTAACTTATTTTTAACTTGTTTGCTGCGATATAATGATACTTACTCTTATTTCAATACCGCGTTGGGCTGAAGCCCAACCTACTTTTAAATGCATGATTTATATAACAGCGTGAAATAGTTTTCGTTCCAACAAGGCGGAAATATTTGAAAAAACGGAGCTTACACAAAGTAAGTGAGTATTTTGAAAATATTTCCAACGCCGCTGTAGCGTAAAGTATGAATCACTGACACCATTTTTCTACTCGGGCTCTGGCTTGTGCCATCGCTTGCTCATATTGTTTCTTATTTAATAAAATCCGATTACCTTTTTCATCAAGATCATATAATGCACCTGAATTTTCATAACGCTTTAATTGATCCCGCGAAGCATTACAGCGTGATATTTTAAGTTCCGCTTGCTCTTTCTTTTTTCTTTTTTCTTCTGCAATCGATTTATTGTCAGCTTCCAAAGCATTTAAAAATCGTTTTTGTTTATCAACGCGTTCTTCTGCACTTAAAGGTGCTGTTGAATTACCAGAATCAATATAACGATTCTTTATTTCAATTTTCTTAGCATTTTTATTTTCTGTCTTATGACCATAGTGAACTTGTCCGTCTTCATCTATCCATTTATATACATCTGCCGCATTAACATTGCTTAACAATGGCAGAAAAATAAAAACCATAAAAACATAAATTAAAAATTTATTAATATTCATAATAATTGTTAGCTTAAGCGCTCTAAACGTAAACGTTGCCTGTCATCAAATAAACGACGCGCACCAATCCATGTCGCAATTATGGCTGAAAATCCAGTACCTGCCGTTATTAAAAACATAATTAATATTTGGTATTTTACCGCTTCTAAGGGTTCTGTGCCGGATAATATTTGTCCTGTCATCATCCCTGGTAAACTGACAATTCCTGCTGCAGCCATGGCATTAATCATTGGAATCATTCCAATACGTACACTGTCACGTGTTATATCACCAATCGCCGTTCTCCAATCCTGGCCTAAAATAAGGCGTGCTTCAATCACTGCACGCTGTTGCCACGCGGTTGTTGTTAACTTGTCTAATGCGAGCGATACCCCGGTCATGGTATTGCCCAACATCATGCCTAATAAAGGAATGGCATACTGAGGCGTGTACCATGGGTCGGTAGAGACCACCACGATCAATGCATAAATCGTTAACGTAAATGAAGATATGAACATCGACAAAGTGCCTAGCCCATATCCCCATAAACCACCAAAACGACGTTGCTGCCGAGCCATCACTTCACGTCCGGCAACCAACAACATAAATATTGATAGGGCAGCGACATAAAGTAAATTCACTTGCGCAAACAAAGCTTTTAAAACTAAACCAATTAATACCAGTTGCACAACCGTTCGTACTGCAGCAATAACAATACGACTTGCCAGATCCAGCTTCAGTATTAATGAAATAAAAGCGAGAACCAATACCAATATTGCAGCCATTGATAAATCAAGTGGCGATAGTGAGATTACATTCATGCCATCACCTCACAAATTTCATTCTCTTTAATTTTAAATTCACGCTGACTAAGCCGTTTGATTTGTGAAGCATCATGACTTACCCATATAACAGGGACATTAAATTTATTGGCATAATCTATAACAAGTGATTCAACCAATTCAACGCTAACCGGATCGAGACTGGCGGTAGGTTCATCCAATAAAAGTACTTTTGGCTGTTGAGCTAATAACCGAACAATTGCTAAACGTTGTTTTTCACCCGTTGAGCAACGTGCCACATCCCACTGCAGGCAGTCTGCGGGTAAATTCAGTAATGCTAAGTATGGATGATCTTCTGCGCTAAAATGATCACCGACTTTATCTCTCCACCATGCACTTTCAGCAGGCAAAAAACCGACCCATTTTCTCCATTGCACTGGGTTTATGTCGCTACATTTTTTTTCATCAAGATAAGCTTCTCCGTTATGCATAATCAAATCTGCAATAGCACGAAGTAATAAGGATTTACCTGCACCGGATGCACCGGTGAGGAACACAATCTCATTGTTAACCTCAAGATTAAAAGGTTTTAATGCAAATACCTGGAACTCTTGTAACCGTAAAATGGTCATATTTTTATAATCTTTATTTATTCCGCTGCGACTGCTATATATTAGATATTCTTATACAGTAAAGTACAACAACTAAAAGAGGTTCATATGTCAAAACCTGATAGCCCTCAAGACTTCCCTTATGCAATTGAACTTGAAACTGGTGATTATTGGTGGTGTGCTTGTGGTAAATCAAAGATCCAGCCGTTATGTGATGGCTCACACCAGTCAACGGAGTTTGAACCTGTAAAATTTACAATTACTGAAAAGAAAATAGTCAGCCTGTGTGGCTGTAAAAAAACTAAAAATCCACCTTATTGTGATGGCAGCCATAATAAACCATGAATGATATCGAAAGCTTAAAGAGTTGTTGATCAAAAATTAAAACTGCAAAAGGTACTGATTTTTTTGTTGATCATTTTTATCTGCACATGTTTGAACATCATCCAGATACTCAGGCACTCTTTCCTGAGAATCTGACACAACAAAAAACATCGCTTCTTAGTACTCTTGATAATGTTATCAACGTTGTTGAGTATATTGAAGAGCTCGAAGAAGAACTCTTAAACCTTGGTACGTATCATAAAAATCTGGATATCAAAAAAGAAATGTTTGATGACTTTATTTCTACTATTGTTATTGTTGCAAACCTTTCATCTGATTACTCGTTAAACGAAAAAGAACTTGCTGCATGGGAAAGTGCTTTTCGTAAAATTTCTAACGTTATGCTTAAAGCATACTAATTATTTTCTTTAAACAATCGCCGCTCCTGCGCATCCCTGCGCCCACGGCATACCGTACATCCTGTACATAAAAAAGGGCGTTGAATGTTAATTCAACGCCCTAAACCTTTTGCAAGATTTTACCTAAATATACATATTAACGACCTGATCCACGTGAACCTGTGAATTCCGGGTATGCTTCCATACCACACTCAGATAGATCAGTTCCTTCGAACTCTTCTTCTTCGCTAACACGAATGCCCATAATCATTTTGATTACATACCAGGCGATAAAGCTTGCTACGAATACCCAAACGAAAATAGTTAAGAGTCCAACGAATTGACCACCAAAGGTTGCACCGTCGTTAGTCAAAGGTACGGCCATCAAACCCCACATACCAACAACACCATGAACAGAGATAGCACCCACTGGATCATCAATTTTCATTTTATCTAAAGTAAGGATTGAAAAGACGACCAATGCACCACCAGCAGCACCGATTAAGGTAGCAGCAAGAGGAGTAGGTGTGTCAGGACCAGCTGTAATAGCAACTAAACCAGCTAATGCACCGTTTAGTGCCATGGTTAAATCAGCTTTACCAAATAACATTTTTGCAATCACTAATGCAGCAATAACACCACCAGCAGCAGCAGCGTTTGTATTTAAGAATACCATTGCAACTAAATTTGAGTTAGCGATATCGCCAAGCTTTAGCACTGAACCACCATTGAAACCGAACCAGCCCATCCATAAGATGAAAGTACCTAAAGTCGCTAAAGGTAAGTTCGCACCAGGAATCGCATTTACTTCACCGTTTGGACCATATTTGCCTTTACGTGCGCCAAGTAAAATAACACCCGCAAATGCTGCAGTAGCACCCGCTAAATGAACAATACCTGAACCGGCAAAATCAGAGAAACCAAAACCGGCATGAATAACTTCACCA
>JAUVGM010000267.1 GCA_030593785.1 Gammaproteobacteria bacterium
AACGGATTTATCGGTACACTCACAGGCAACGTTGAATAAAGTGGCTCGTCAATTAAATGAACGACCACGTAAGACGTTAAAGTTTGAAACACCGGCAGAGAGATTTAATGCATGTGTTGCATTGACCGGTTGAATTCACAGTCGTTAGCTGACCTACATACTTTATATCATTAGCCGTACCTGCAAAATAACCTGCTTTCTCTTATTTTCAGAATTCACCTCTTATGTAAGAGAAAGGTAGTTCAATTAAGTAGCATTTATAATATTAAGGAAGCCTGTTAATTTTACTTTATCATTTTTAGTGGCATTAATTATTGCATTCTCAACTAATACTTTGGCTTCTGTTGCTTTATCACAGTGCTCCCAAAGTATTTGAGCTTCAAGCAAGACACCGTCACATTGATTGATATATTTTCCATACTTATCATCTGCATGGTTAACTAATTGATGAGCTAATTCATATTCATGCACTCCTACCAAATATTTCACTATAAAGATGAGGTCTTGGGGATCGCCTAAAATAAAATCACTATCAATTTCTAAACATGCAGCAAGAACTTTAGGAATATCCGCATATTTCTTCTTCTCTACAAGTAAATCAATAATTAATCGGCCAGTACACAGATAAACACGTTTTTTCTTCCAATCACCTATATCATTGAATAGTTCAATGTATAGCTCGGGACTATCTTGAAATAAATCATATTTTCCAATCAATAATGAAAGAGCTTCAGCCGTTTCCCCTACCGTAATATGCTTATAAAGCGATTCGTTAAATTTACCATAGGCTTTTTTAGCATCATGCTCGCGTTGTTTACTATCAACATATACTCTATCTCCTTTATACAGCGTTGCAACGTTAGAGAAACTTTCACGTTTAGCGCGCATATAATCAATTTCAACATCTAACTCATATTGTCCCACTTCTTTTTCTTTCTTGAAGAATAAATGCCCCATTAGGTAACCAACAAATCCACCTGATACATGCGCTAAAAAATTAACACCTCCATTATCAGTACGTGAAAATAATTCATATACATCCCAACCGATATACCAACCTGCAAGTATCCATGCGGGAATGGCATAAGTCCGTGCAATATGAAAAAACCAAAAGAAAGTACGAATTTTAGCCCAAGGCATCATATACGCTGAAAAACCAATCATGCCCGACACAGAGCCAGATAAACCCAATGTCGGAATATTGTCCCCTGCCATAATCGATGTTATTGAATATATAAGGCCGCCAATAAGCTCGACCGCAATAAAAACGCTAATAAATTTCAACTTGTTTCGTGAAAGGAGTTCTAATGCAGGTGCAAAAGCAAAAAAGAAGATAAGATTAAAAATAATATGCGACCAATCGGCATGAGATACAGCAGAGGTCATCATTTTAAAAGGATTAAAGGTGTTTGGGTAATACATCAACATCTTATCCAAGCTTTTAGGTACGTCTAATCTACGAAGAGCTTCGTAGTGCTCATAGTTAGTATCAGTATATTTTTTTAATCTTTCACGTAAAAACTTTCGCTTAATTTTATTAATATCATAATCAAGCCAATATGGCGTGTCAGAATAATAATATAATGCCTGTAAATTATAGGTGCATGATTTTTTGTAATTATAATCAGTGAGTTCTGATGTTTTCTTATTATCTTTATCAATCGATTGACAAAACGAATCAAAAGTATTCTCAATATCTTGATTATTTTCTTTCTGAAAATGAAAAACTATAAAACATATTAAAATAATTGAATAAACAACATAAGGCCGTTGACTGAGTCTTAGTTCGGTGCTGTAGGGTAGTATTAACAATTATTAGGTAACCTTTTTAAATTCACTCAACTGTTTAATTAGGTAAGATGAGTAAGTGAAAATAGAATATCTCGTATTATGTTTACTTCTAGGAATTAGTTAAACCTGTTTGAGTTAATGACAGCATTCGGCCATTAGCGGGCAGTCGATAATTATTGGTTCTTCTTATTCAAATTACTGAAAGTTGACATTCAACGCATTGCTCAGCGGTGAGTGATTTACCGGCTTTTACAAAACAAGTGACAGTTTGACGAGTCCGTTGCAGCAACCTGTTCAATGCTTTACTCGTTTGTAGATCCATCCATCTTTATAGCGAGAGTCGTTATAAGCGATGAATAATTTATTACGGTTTATTATTCTCACGTCCATACCACCGGGCTTCCCCCAAAAGATTTTCCCTTTCTTTCTACCACCCCATTTGTGGCTACCTACATATTTCCTAGTATGTTTTTGATATGTAAATACTGCAATTAACTCCCCAACATTAGAAATCATGCTGTCAGTTGAGGCCATATAAACTTTATACAATTTATCTTCGACAGTAATTTTTATGGTCCCACCATTGACCCTGGGGGTATGCCATGTGCCAATCAATCTGTCTTCTCTAGAGAATGAGCTTGTTGCAAATATCAGTAGTATGATACTTAAGAAAACATGTTTCATTTCAATAATCCCTCTTATGGCATTGAACAGTTGTTATACAGACCCATAGTTCCGTATATCATTATTAGAGATGCATTCAGGATAAATTTATCAGGCTTGCTTTTGTGTATGTATAAGCCTTTGTCGTTATTAAGTCTCAACAAAGATGCAAACAGTGCAATTCTGAGTGACCGCTTTGGGTCGACTGCCGCCGTTATCTTTTTATTTTTACCATTTTTCATGCTTGAAGTCACACATTGTGACCTCAAGATGTCTTCATACGGCCAGAAGCAAACTTTCAGATATAAGAAGTTAATTTTTGTTAATAATAATAAGCTGTTAATTTTGAGCCATCATAACTTTAGAACCAAGCATCAAGATAATAAATTTTACCTTTGCTAAAGTGGTTTATTTTTGAACTCATCTAATGCTCTAGCAGCTGCTTCTCTGACTTGCTTAGACTCATCCTTTGATGCTTGTGTAAGAGGTTCAACTGCGCGTTTATCTTTTAGCTTTCCTAATACTCTAATAGCAGCAGTTCTGACATATCCTTTTCCATGCTTTAATGCGGCAATAAGCGGCATAACTGCACGTTTATCGTTCAGCTCACCTAAAAATATACTAATGCGTCTTGAAGTGACTCTTCCATTATGTTTTCCCATAAAAAAGGTCATAAGAGGTATAACTGCACGTTTATCATTCAGCTTACATAATGCTTTAGCAGATTCTCGACTAATACGACTCGTTTTATCTCCTAATGCTTCAATAAGTGGCATAACTGCACGCTTGTCTTTCAATTTACCTAATGCTTTAGCAACCTCATATCTAACTGCATCACGTTCCATACCAAACCTAATTGCAGCTCCTCGTTTAAAACCATACGATGTATCCTCTAATGTGGCAATAAGTGGCATAACTGCACGACTATCTTTCAATTCACCTAATGCTGTAGCGGCCTCTTTAATAACGTCCGCTCTATTCGGGTATTTATTCTTTAATGCGGCTATAAGAGGCAAAACAGCGCGTTTATCTTTCAATTCACCCAATGATCGAGCAGCATATGTTCTATCGACATACTCTGCACTCCCCGTAGTATCTAATAAGGAGGCAATAAGTAGGTCTAGCTTAGATTCTGCATAGATTGAACTATTAAATATAAAATATAAAAAAACCAACTGAATACCAGTTATTAATTTTTTCATTTTCACCTCAAAAACTTAAGTATTTTTTATAATTTATCATGAACAGTTATTTTTGATAATAGCCTTTGTTGTTCGTAGAGCCTGCCATACTGAAGCACTTTCATGAATGTCTGCTTTGGGTTGTGAATTCAACCGGTCAATGCAACACATGCATTAAATCTCTCTGCCGGTGTTTCAAACTTTAACGTCTTACGTGGTCGTTCATTTAATTGACGAGCCACTTTATT
>JAUVGM010000171.1 GCA_030593785.1 Gammaproteobacteria bacterium
ACCTTAAAATTTATAAAAAAAGAAAATCTTGCTACAGACAAAGGTGAAATAAGCACTCTTAAAATGGAGCACTATAATCCAAAAACAAAACACCGTTTTACCTTCTGGTGTGCCGATAAAATGAATTTTTTACCCGTAAGAATACGCAAAATCAACCATAAAGGTGATGAAAACTTGCTCAATTTAACGCACTTTAATCAACAACCTATTGCTTTGAGTGTTTATCCCGAAGAAGAAGAATAGATATAGCGCTATATTTCTGAAAACAAACACAATTTCAGCCTTGTTTTTTCCTTAAATCACCTCAAGTTCAGTCCCGCAAACCCGATATATAAGGAATATTCTTTATAATGAAGGTAAGCGCGTGTCTGTCAGCAGACTAAAAATTGTATTAACTTCCACGTTATTTTCGATAGCACTTTGTTTTACGCAAACCAGCTTTGCGATGAAAAAAGATGTTCACATTGGAGTGCTTGCCATGTGGGGAGAAAAAGTCACAAAACAGATGTGGCAACCCACCATGAACTATCTCAATCAATCAATTCCTAATTATAATTTCATACTAAACCCTCTCAAACTTCATCAAATTGACGAGGTTATAAAACAAAATAATTTAGATTTTATTCTTACCAATTCAGGAAACTATATTGAGTTATCAACTCGTTATGGTATTAGTCGGCTTGCAACATTAAAGACTCGGGTAAACAATAAAACGTCTAGTCAATTTTCAGCCGTTATATTCACAAAAAGTAACCGTGATGACATTCAATCATTGGACGATTTGCGCGACAAATCATTTATGGCAGTAAAGAAAAATGTTATTGCTGGTTTTCAAATGGCCTGGTTAGAATTCAAAAATCATGACATAAATCCATTCGATGATTTTAAATCATTACAATTCAGCGGGCATCCACAAGACAAAATTGTTTATGCCGTTCTTAATGGAAAAGTCGATGCGGGAACCGTGCGTTCTTCAATATTAGAACATATGGCGGCAAATGGATTAATTGACATTGGTAACATTAAAATTCTCAATCGTAAAACAAGTGATAATTTTCCTTTCCTTCACTCAACCGTTCTTTATCCAGAATGGCCAATAGCAAAATTACAAAACACGCCTGCCGAACTTGCTAAAGCAGTAAGTATTTCATTACTACAGATGCCAACAAATAGTATTGCAGCAAAACAATCTCATAGCGCAGGTTGGACAGTGCCATTGGACTATTCTCCAGTACGACATTTATATAAAGCTCTTAACCTCCCGCCCTTCAAAGTTACACCACCCAATTTTTTTAAACGTTACTGGGGGCCATTACTTTTATTCTTAATGTTATTTTTGCAGCCTCTTTTTCTTTACATCCGTAAATTAAGAATTGATATACAAGTTGATACTGAAAAACTTAAACGTTCAGAAACAGAATGGTCAAACGCCCTGGATTTTCTTGATGAGCCTATGTACATGGTTGATCTTGAAGACCGGATTATTAGAGC
Source organism: Gammaproteobacteria bacterium (assembly GCA_030593785.1). Lineage (GTDB taxonomy): Bacteria > Pseudomonadota > Gammaproteobacteria > UBA6429 > Thiohalophilaceae > JAGLTQ01. The sequence goes on from JAUVGM010000171.1 coordinate 1,492, forward strand.
TAATAAAGCATTTTATAAAAAAATAAAGGCTTCACCCGAAGAAGCTATTGGGAAAGTTGTAACTGATTATACTCATCATGAGGGAGAAGAAAGTCCTTGTAGGATTTGTCAGGCAAGAAATGATCAAATCGATACAATCTTAACACTAGAAGCTGATGACCCAGTCAATAAATCCGGTGCCCCTATGGAAATTAGTGTAAAAGTTATACGGGACGAGAAGAATAAAGCCATTGGTATTATTCAAAGAATGCGTGATTTGACTAAATCTCGAGAGACTGAAAAAGCTTTACGCCGAAGTGAGTCACTGATTAAAGAGCTACTCAATGCAACACCAGAACCTCTTATAGTTTCAAATCCAGACGGTACTATTGTTCTGGTAAATAAACAGTTTGAAAATGAATTTGGATATAGCCGTGAAGAGATTATAGGTCATAAAATTGAAAAACTTATTCCTGCAAAACATCGTTCAAAACATATTGGAGTACGTCAGAGATATTCTTTACATCCCACAAAGCGTCCCATGGGACGGGATATAAAAATAGAAGGTCTGCATAAAGACGGTCATATTTTTCCAATCGATATAAGTTTAAGTCCTTTTACCATTGATAACGAAGTTCTCATTATCGCTACCATTCATAATATAAGTGATCGATTGAAAAAAGAAAAAGAACTTAAACGTTTAGCTTCTTTCCCCGAGCTTAATCCTAATCCTATTATAGAATTTAAAAAGAATGGAACAATAACTTACGCAAACTCAGCATCAGTTAAATTGTTTCCTTCAATTCTGGACATGAATTCTAAGCATGAAATTTTTTCTAACCTTGATGAAGAGTATTCTGATCTTGAAAACCATCATAAACTCATTCGAAATATAGAAGTAGGAGATTCAACTTATGAACAGAAAGTTGTTTATGACCTAGACACTGAAGTTTTTCGCATGTACATATGGGATATTACAAAGTTAAGAAATTTAACGATAAAAATGACTTACCAGGCTACCCACGATGCCTTAACAAACTTAATCAACCGTCGTGAATTTGAAAGGCGTCTGGAACAAGCTGTTGAAGATTCACGTCATAATAATAAAATGCATTCACTGTGTTATATGGATCTTGATCAGTTTAAAGCAGTCAACGATTCTTGTGGCCATGCCGCAGGTGATGAATTATTAAAACAACTTGCAACCACACTGAAAGCTAAATCCAGGGAAACAGACACTTTCGCACGTCTTGGTGGAGATGAGTTCGGTTTATTATTAGAAAGCTGCCCCATTGAAAAAGCATCAATGTTAGCTGAAGAAGTAAGAAAAACAGTTGAGGAATTTCGTTTTCATTGGGACAACAAAACGTTTAAAGTTGGAATTAGTATTGGTATTGTTACAATTACTAAAACAAGCGGCTCAATAAAAGAAATTCAATCTGCAGCAGATACTGCTTGCTATATGGCAAAAGAGCAAGGGCGTAACCGTATACATATTTATGAAATCGATTCAAATGCAATAGCGAAACTTACCAATGAAACAAACTGGTTCAACCGTATTAATACTGCACTTGATGATAATAACTTTGTTTTGTATTTCCAACAAATCGCATCCTTAAATAATTCAAATCATGAACATTATGAAGTACTCATTAGAATGCTTGATAAAGAAGGTAACACCATCCCCCCCGGTTCATTTATACCTGCCGCAGAACGTTTTGATATTATGTCTTCTGTTGATAGCTGGGTAATTAAAAACACATTATTAATTATGCAGGAAGAAAAATTTAAAAATATTAATTTCTCAATAAACCTTTCCGGTCAATCATTAGGCGATCTTACCTTTATGAAAAACTGTATCACTCAATTAGAAGAGAGTGCAGTGAATCCAGAACGAGTATGTTTTGAAATAACTGAAACCGCCATGATTGCAAATCTTTCAAATGCCATTCGTTCAGTATCTGTTTTGCAAGGATTGGGTTGTAAAATAGCTCTTGATGATTTTGGCAGTGGCTTAAGTTCTTTTGCTTATCTTAAAAACTTACCTGTTGATTATCTTAAAATTGATGGCAGTCTGATAAAAGATCTCGAAACTGATCCAGTTAATGTCACCATGGTAAAATCAATTATTCATATTGGCCATAGCATGAATCTAGAGACCATTGCTGAATATGTTGAGAACGATGCTATTTTAGAGATATTACGAGATTTAAAAATTGATTATGTTCAAGGCTACGGGATTGCTAAACCCGTACCTATAGAAGAAATTAAACTATTGGAAACAATATGATTTACGCCTTTGGCAAAGTCACGCCTTGTTGTCCCTGATATTTCCCACCACGATCTTTATAAGATGTTTCACAAACTTCATCTGCTTCAAAAAACAACATTTGTGCAATACCTTCGTTTGCATATATTTTTGCAGGCAATGGTGTTGTGTTTGAAAACTCTAACGTTACGTGCCCTTCCCACTCAGGTTCAAGCGGTGTGACGTTTACGATAATACCGCAACGCGCATAAGTCGATTTACCAAGACATACCGTTAACACACTGCGCGGTATACGAAAGTACTCAACTGTACGTGCAAGAGCAAAAGAGTTCGGAGGAATAATACAAACATCACTTTTAACATCAACAAAACTTTGATGATCAAAATCCTTGGGATCAACGATGGCAGAATTAATATTCGTGAAAATTTTGAATTCATCAGCACAACGAACATCATAGCCATAACTCGAAGTACCATAAGAAACAATACGCTCACCATTAACATCCCGAACCTGACCCGGCTCAAAAGGCTCAATCATGCCTTCATTTTCCGCCATTCGACGAATCGACTTATCTGATTTAATACTCATCTAGTTCTGCCTATTTATACTGATGTGATGCCAAAAAGAAAAAGGAATATATCATATTCGTTGCTTTATTTGTCATATGTATTTGAGATAACCAGACGTCTCACGGCTATGAAACGAGATGATTCAAATCAAGACTCGCAAACCATGCCATCCTTGGCCGCTCGACTGCTGCATCCTTGCAGCAGACGGTCTTGATTTGAATCATCCCATTCCATATCCTGGTCTTGATCTCGCATCAATATAAATTCAAGACAAAAAAATACGCTGTAAAACAGCGTATAACAAGAACGTAATATTTCTGTTGTAACAAGGCGGAAAATAAATTTAACGACCGATTTTACAAACAGTAAATGAGGAAGTTAAATTTATTTTCCAACGCCGTTAGAACGGAAATAGTACGTTCTTAGTTGTTTTGGATGACGATGTTGGGGAACGCTGCTGAATGATCTTTAGTCTTCTGCGAAAGCTTAGCCACTACACGACGTGCAATATCACGATAAATAGTTGCAACAGCACCATCTGGATCTGCGACTACTGTTGGCTTGCCTTCATCAGTACCAATACGAATTGACATATCTAATGGCAAGGCACCTAATAAATCAACATCGCTGTCTGACGCCATGCTTTCTCCGCCACCTGAACCAAAGATGTGTTCTGCATGACCACACTCTGAACAAATATGGATAGACATATTTTCTACGATACCTAATACAGGTACTTCAACTTTCTCGAACATCTTAAGACCTTTACGTGCGTCTAATAATGCGATGTCTTGAGGCGTTGTTACGATAACTGCACCTGTTACAGGTACTTTTTGCGCAAGTGTTAATTGGATATCACCTGTGCCCGGTGGTAAATCGATGATCAAATAATCAACGTCATGCCACTTTGTATCTTTTAGTAACTGCTCTAATGCTTGCGTTACCATTGGGCCACGCCAAATCATAGGGGTATCTTCATCAATCAAATAACCAATAGACATAGATTGAATGCCATAGTTAGTCATTGGTTCTAAACTTTTACCATCTGCAGATTCTGGTTGACCACTTATACCCAGCATACGTGGTTGGCTTGGGCCATAAATATCCGCATCTAAAATACCAACGGTTGCGCCTTCTGCTGCTAATGCTAATGCTATGTTAACGGATGTTGTTGATTTACCAACACCACCTTTACCCGAAGCAACGGCGATAATGTTCTTCACACCAGGAATCATGTTCACGCCTTTTTGTACGGCATGAGAAGCCACTTTATGAGCAACGTTAATTGTTACGTTAGCCACACCATCAACCGCTTTTACTATCCCGGTTAATTTTTGAGTTAACTCTTTGATGTAACCATTAACGGGGAATCCATAAAGAATATCAATCGAGACGTTATCTCCATCAACCGCAATATTTTTTACAGTTTTTGTTGAGACAAGATCAGATTCTAAATAAGGATCAATATACGTTTTTAAT
>JAUVGM010000092.1 GCA_030593785.1 Gammaproteobacteria bacterium
TTTTCTGAACGTTTAAATGATTCACAAACGGACGATGAAGGGTTATCTGTTTTTGATATCGATTTAAGTCGTTTTGCAAAAGCCACTTACCGCCTCAGTTTAACCACACAAGGTTATGAAGCAGAAGGTGGCCGAGGTGTGTCAGCAGAACGCTCGGTGTTGATTTCGCCGTTAGCTTATCTTGTGGGTTATAAAGCAGATGGGAAATTAAATTATATTCATAAAGACAGCGAACGTACTATTGATTTACTCGCGGTAGATCCTGATTTAGATAAAATGGATGTGTCTGGATTACAGATGGAATTAATCGAGCAACGTCATGTTTCCGTCTTAACAAAACAAAATAACGGAACATATAAATACCAGTCGGTTAAAAAGAAAACATCGCTTAAACGTGATGCACTGAAAATCTCAAAGGCAGGCACAAAATACACATTACCAACCGATAAAGCCGGTGAGTTCACACTCGTTATTCGCGATGGCAATGATACTGAGCTAAACCAAATTAAATTCTCAGTGGTAGGTGATGCTAACCTGGCAAGAAGTTTAGATAAAAATGCCGAGTTACAAATTAAACTCAATAAAACGGATTTCAATCCAGGCGATGAAATTGAGCTGCAAATAAAAGCGCCATACGTTGGTGCGGGTTTGATTACCATCGAACGTGATCGTGTCTATGCCTACAAATGGTTTAAAACAACCACAAGTAGTTCAGTGCAACGTATAACCGTTCCGTATGATCTGGAAGGCAATGGTTACGTTAATGTCAGTTTCATTCGTGCGCCGGACTCTAAAGAAATTTTTATGAGTCCACTGAGTTATGGGGTTATGCCATTTACCGTGAACCGATCTGCACGCGTGAACAAAGTGACTTTAAATACGCCAGACATAGCGCGTCCTGGAGAAGACTTAACAATCAAGTATGAAACTGAACGCCCGGGTAAGCTGGTGGTGTTCGCGGTGAACGAAGGTATCTTACAGGTGGCCGGTTATAAAACGCCTGATCCGTTATCACACTTCTTTAAGAAAAAAGCATTAGAAGTCAGTACATCACAAATTCTTGATCTGCTGTTACCGGAGTTTGACCTGATCAAAGCCCTGTCTGCACCGGGTGGTGGTGACATGATGGCTGAAGCCTTAGGTAAAAATTTAAATCCATTCCAGCGTAAACAAAAGAAACCGGTTGTATTCTGGTCAGGTATTATTGAAACAGACGGTAGTAAAGGTGAAGTGGTTTATTCAGTACCGGATCACTTTAACGGCAAGTTACGCATCATGGCTGTTGCCGTTGCTGATCAGGCCATTGGTGTTGCTAAAAGTAATACCGTAGTAAGAGGGCACTTTATTATCAGTCCAAATGTCCCCACCTTTGTTGCACCGGGTGATGAATTCAGTGTCAGTGTTAATGTCGCAAACAACCTTGAGAAGTCAGGTGAAAATGCGCCAGTGACCGTGCGTCTTGAAACATCCAAACATTTAAAAGTGTTAACCGATACGACTCAAAGCCTCACCATCAGTGAAGGGCGAGAACAAAGTACCCGTTATCAAATTAAAGCAACGGATGTGCTCGGTTCAGGTCGATTCACTTTTGTTGTTAGTCACTCAGGTAAGAATGGCATTAAGAAAAGTCGTTACCGAGTGGATTTAAGCGTTCGTCCAGCAGTACCGTACATGACAAAAGTCACGGGTGGTTATTTGCAGGATGATAATGTCGATGTACCCGTCGATCGCGATATGTATCCACACTTCAGAAAACTGGAAGTCACCGCATCACCTGTGCCTCTCGGCATGGCGCGTGGACTGGTTAACTACCTCGGTAATTATCCTTACATGTGTACCGAGCAATTAGTGAGTCGCTCGTTCCCTGCGATTGTTTTACGCGACCGACCAGAGTTTGCCTACAAAGCAAAAGATGTTGAAAAGAGCCTGTCACAGATCATCCGTATCCTGCGCGGCAGACAAAACTCAGAAGGTGCGTTTGGTTTCTGGTCAGCAAACTCTCATGTCTCGAATTATCAATCAGTGTATGCATTACACTTCTTAACCGAAGCACGTGAGCGTGGTTATCCCATTCCCCGTGATTTATTACAACGGGGACTGGGCTTCCTTAAACAACTTGCCTCAAGGCAGATCAATTCTTTATCCAAAGCACGAGACCGTGCCTATGCCATTTATGTATTAACACGTAATGGCATAGTCACAACACGCATGCTTGATGGATTAAGAAAAGAACTGGCAGAAGAAATGAAGCCGGAAGACTGGGAAAAAGATTTAACCGGTATTTATATTGCCGCAACCTACAAGATGTTACAACTTGAAAGTGAAGCAAATAAAATTATTGAAAAATCGAAACTAGGAGATCCACAACAGACCGATTACCAGCATTTCTACGACGGCCTGTTACGTGATGCACATTTACTCTACGTGTTGTCATACCACTTTAAAGATCGCTTAGAAGACATAGAAGCAGAAGATCTGGAAAAATTAGTGAAGCCAGTATTACGTGGGCACTTTAATACCTTGTCATCCGCTTCAGTCATTCTTGCACTGGATACCTATGCAACCGCAACCGGTACGCCAAAAGAAATGAAACTGAAAATTCAGGAAGTACTGGCAAGCAAAGAAAAACGTGAGCTGGGAATTCCTCCTGGATTATTTCCGCAAATGCCATTTACGGAAGAAGCAAAATCTATTTATATAGATTCAGAAGATGATCACAACCTGTTCTACCAGGTCACAGAAGCCGGCTTTGATAAAGCATTGCCGCTGAAAGACATCAAGCAACAGCTTGAAGTGCAACGTGAATATCGAAATAAAGAGGGTGATGTGATTGATAAAGTCACCTTAGGTGAAGAAGCCTATGTCTACCTCAAAATCAGGGCGTTGGATAATAAGCATCATTACAATATAGCGGTAGTTGATTTATTACCGGGTGGTTTCGAAGTGGTGTTAGATAAATCACTACGTGAAAATCAGTCAGGCTGGAAACCACAGTATGTAGACTCACGCGAAGATCGCATGATTGTTTTTGGTAGTGTGGGTTCAAACGTACAGGAATTTGTATACCGTATTAAAGCCATTAACGTGGGTGAATATAAAGTGCCACCGACGTTTGGTGAGTCGATGTATGATCGGGGGGTTGTGGCGAGGAGTCTCGGCGGCAAAATCTCTGTAGTCAAACCATGAATATCGAGAAGACAGATTACGGCGTTACAAGCCCTATTCAAAATGCTCATGTACTAATCGTACACTCCGCTTTTTCATAGGATTTGTGCCTTGTACTCTGGCTTCTCGCTATCCATGGATAGCTATAAAAGAGATTAGGTAGATTTCTACCTAATAAGTAAATTACAGAATTCTGTATAACTAACTGTTAGGCAAATCATGAATGATGCAATCGACAATATGGAAGAGAAAATACTGGCTTGGCTGAATAATAATGGCTATCCACTAGAAATGCGCATCGCACGAGCTCTCGCAGTTAATGAATTCGACGTAACGCAATCTCATTTTTACAAAGACTTTGAAACTAATGAGCCAAGAGAAATTGATGTTATTGGAAGGCTCTATGATTATATCGAACCTAAAAGTTACGTAGCGATAGCGGAGCTTGAAACATTTGTGGATATTGAATGTAAATCTACGTCTAAACCATGGGTGGTATTTTGTGAATCTAAACCTAGAACCTGGAATATAGAGCAAGCTCTTTGTAATGAAGCAGGGAAAAAATTACTCATTAGATCACGAAAGAATCTAAAGTCCACGATACTAGTCCAGAACGGAAATGTTGCAGGTCATGGTGTTGCTCAAGCTTTTGGTGGAGGTGAAGATGCCCCCTATAAAGCAGTAATGTCTGCGCTAAAGGCCGCGGAAGCAAAAGCACGAGATTCATTGGAGAGAGAGTTAAATGATAAGGAAAACAACAAAAATACAGAAATATCTCTTTCTAATATTGTTATAGCTGCCGTCGCAATATCATCCCCATTGTTTGAGTGTAGTATTAATGAAAGTGGAGAAATGGAGTTAAAACGAGTCGAAAATAGCGCTTTAGTATTTCGTTACCCAAGAGGAAGAAATGATTTTATTGCAGGGGCAATTGTTCACATAGTTACTGAACCTGGGTGGCAGAAATTTATGGATGGAATAAAAGAATTTCATGATGCAACTAAGAAGAAATTAGAAACTATGATTCCTCCAGAGGATAGTTGTGCCTAACAAAAAATTAGATATTTGGGGTCAGAGACCAATTGTTTCTAATATTAGAGAATATTGTTCTCTGACACCTATTCTTTTTAGCAAATGAAAATATTTCAAATAACGCAATAGAATCATCTAGTTTAAATGAAAATAAGACTGGTTCTTTTGCCACTGAAGAGTCTACATAACAAGGCGTTTAAAACCGCCGTTTTCCAAACGGTGCTCTGCTTCATTTTTAAAAATCCGTTTAACTGAATCGTTAGGCATCAACAACAAAGGACACAACCATGAATTTCTTTCAAAACATTCCCTTTAAACACGGCTTCTATGGAGCAATGATCGCCGCAATATTCATATTTCTTTTTATGACGCTATTTAAAATGACTGACGCTGGCTTTTTGACGTCATTTTCTTACCAACTAAAGGGGCAACACCTATTAATAGGTGTTAATGAGGCAATGTCACGAAGAACGTTAATGTCGTCACAGCCGATGGTGTGGCTTGTCGTTATACTTGCAGTAATATCGATAATATTGGCTTTCATTAACAATAAGCGAAAATACACCCTTATACCGATGGCGGGTGCATTATCAGTAGTCCTTCTATTCCTACAAACCGGGAATATGGATAAATTCTTAGTTACACCAGCTTATTACTTAATCATGGCCATTGCTGCACTAAGTTCTGTGCATGCGTGGGCTCATGGACAGGTTTCTCATTCGGAAAGTGATGCCTAACAAGGCGTTTAAGCGGGTCACTCAGCCATCAATGCTAATAATGGAAAATATAAAGCATATTATTTAACTGATGCTTGCAGAAAAGTAGTTAAATTATGGAAAAGGATGTTTATTGCCCCGTGCAGACACAATATAGGTAATGTAGACCATGCAGACAATATTAATGAAATACTTTTAGGAGATTATGATGTTAAATAAAGAAATTAAAAAATTTATATTAATGGCTATATTTTTATTTATGGCTGTAGGTTGTAGCCAACTAACTGATGAACAAAAGGCTGAAAACTTACAAAAAGAATACTTAGAAATAAGGAATCAAGTGCCAGCACTAGCCAGACTTACTATCGATAAGCGCGCCCAAAAAACTCATAATTTAAAAGCTATAAGAGGGATGATTGATTTATACGAAGAAGGGCTTCCAATACTTAAAGAAATTATGTCTGATTTCCCAGATACTAAAGTAGCAAAAGAAAGAGGTATAGCTCGTTTAATAACCTTAGATATAACAATGATTGAAGATTTAAAGATTGACTTAGAGATCGCTTTAAAGAAATAGATGCATCTTTAAATAGATGGTAATCCTGAGAAAATAGTTGAGTTTGAGGCTGGCAAAGAAGGTGCTACGCAGTAAAATACCTAACAATAAAATTAACATGGACAAAATAAAGCGGCGCTGCGCTCTGAACTTACCACTCTTTGAGTGGACACATATTTTTGTAATAAAAAAATAAATGGGGTCAGAGACCAATACTCTCTAATATTAGAAACAATTGGTCTCTGACCCCAATTTTCACTTTTATTCAGAACATGTGTATAAATCATTAATTGATGTATTAGATCAATGTTATGGTGAAAGTGTTGACTATGAATATACAGAAAGAAAAAAATCTGAATATTTTAAAGAAGCAAGAAAAAATCAAAAAGAAATAGTTAAATCAATAGAAAATTGCTGTTTAGCTATAAGAGAACGAATTGAAGAAGTTAAAGTAATATGAAGCTAACAAGCAAGTCAAGATCGTTCGCTAATCGCTCACTGGGGCTTTTAAAAAGCGGCGCTATGCTTCGCTTTTTAAAAGCCCCTTACTTAAGTCGTTAAGCACTAAAACGAAAGGAGTTATGTACGGAAGTTAATGGTAAACGCCGGCCGATTAAAGAAGTAAATTTAAAGCCGGAGTCCAGGTTCGATTCCTGGCCGTACACCAATTATGAAAACACCAGCATTTAGACCATTTATTGATGGCGTAGGAAAAGTAGTACACCACCTTAATACTATCGCAGTTGGTTTGTCAGGTGTGGAATCTGGTGCGTGTAAAAAACCTAATGGTCTCGATATTTCCTGGAATCCATCAGATTTGCGAGCATCAAGCAGAGACGCAAGGTCTTTTGCATTAAAATCCACATTAGTGTTTGTAGCTGAAGAATTATCTATATATACAAATGAAATCATTGGTTCGCCAAACATAGGTGATATTCAACTACCTAAAAAGTTAGATCGCAGTATAAAATTTGAACATCTCTGTAATCATATTGGGATGTCTGGCGCTCACCTAATTTATGGGCCACTATTGCTAATACACTGGCGAAACATCATCATTCACAAAAAATCTAACGCCTCTTTGTCAAGCAATCAAAAACAACTATTTAAAGATACAAGAGATGTAATTTTATCTAAATACAAAAATTTATGTATAGACGAACTATTAAAACATTTCGATAAGAAACAACCAACACTAAAAGATGTATCGTCTCTTACTGCGATGACTATCAACAGTGTTAAGGAAATAGAAAGCAAGATTTCAGAGCCATCATCAAAACAAGATGTAACTGATTGGCTCATTAATCTCAAATTATATGATGACTATAAAAGAATACTCCGAGTAGCTAAAAACAAACCGAATCCAGGCAAAACTATCGATAATTTTTTTACTACGTATAGCCCTGAATTAAAATCAGCTTACTTAAAATATGGAGCTTAAAGTGCCGATATTTGGGGTCAGAGTAAAAATAGAAATATATTACTTAAATAAATGGGGGCAGAGCACAGTTTTCTCTAATATTAGTAAGTAATGTGTTCTGACCCCAATTTTAGTTCAACAGCTATAATCTAAGGCGGATTTTAAAAAATGAATGAAGGCTATTTGCGACAAAGAAGGAATTTAATTTCTGCCTCTATAGTGATATTAGTTGTAGTTCTTGGAGGTACAAAGATAAATCCTTTGTACCCATTTCACTTCGAGCGCCCATATGTCGCTGAGCTATTTATGTGGATTGGATTTAGTTATTTTTGGTACAGAACTAAAATTTATTCTCCAATACGCATCTTTCATCAATTTAAAACTGAAATAATCATTTCTTATATAAGAGAATATAATTACGATGCATACAATTTGTATAATCTAATTTCATTTGTTGGAACAATACGAGCAATCCGTGAGAAAGAAAATAACACCACCTTTAAACTTACAGGAATAGTTGAGTCGACAGGAAAAACTGTTGATTCCGGAGTAGATGTTCCCGTTAGTCTTAATAAGATACTTAACCCAATAAACTATATTAAGAATCTGTTAACCGGAAAAGTTTTAACTGATTTTTATCTTCCGCACGTTCTCGCGCTAATAGCTTTAGCCATTGGTATTTATAAGCATCAGGATTTTTTCCCGGCAGAATTTTTCAATTTAGCTCCTGTATTAATAGTGGCTCACTTTCTTTACAGTGCTGTTTCAATTAAAAAACAAAAGGATTAAAAACACTAATGTCACCTTCTGACTGGATTACAGCAATTTTAGCTTGTCTTGCTTTAGTAATATCAATTCTGGTGTTTTTTGCTAATAGAAAAAATACGCTAATCTCACATAAACCAAACTTAGCAGCAAACAGAATTTCAAATAGCAACAAAGTTAGTGAAGAAAGCATTTACATGCTACAGAACAAAGGTAACGGAATAGCCTTTATTAGAAAGGTCGAAAATTTTATCAATCTAGAAAAAACAAATATAAAACTCAATGATTATTTAAAAGAAACATACAGCTCTATTCCTTTGATCGACACATCAATTACAACTTTAGGTTCTGAAAGTATATTTGCTATAGGGGAATCCCAAACGATTTACCGTATCAAGTATGACAATAAGTTTGA
>JAUVGM010000342.1 GCA_030593785.1 Gammaproteobacteria bacterium
TCCTGTTTTTAATATTGAGTAATAAATCTGACTTCAACAAAGTCTTAAATGATTTAAGTGATTCTATTGGGGACTCAATAGAAAAAATATTCTGAACAGCATTATTAACATCATTGAAAATACTAGCATCAGGGGAATCATCCATTACAGATTCCATATTTTCTATGGATTGTTCGCTGTATTGGAACTCAGAACGGTGAGGAGGCTTAAGCGGAAGATCTAAAGCAACAACATCATTGTGAAAATCTTCAGCAAGATTTACATTCTCTCCTTTACAATAAGCGATAGCTTTATCATAGGCATTACGAAGGCGTTGGTAGCCCTCAGGATCCTGTTCTGGCTTATGGAGTTTTAATAATTTCGCATATGCGCGTTTAATAAGCTTTTTATTCGTCGTTTGCGCAATACCTAAAACTTGCCATGCACTCAATTTCTTTACCTGTAGAAAATTTAATTATAAATATATGATATTTTCATATCTCATTCTGCACACTAACTTATCACAATTAGGCACTCATCTTAATCATGCCTGTTTATGGATAAATAAAATCACTATTCATAGCATGAAACCCGCTCTGTACTTGCAATATCTCTCCTAACTTCATAATCTCAACAACTCACTGATTTAAGGAAGAATATAAGGGGTTCATTATGTTTTTAGGTTTGATTTCAATTGCGATGTTAGCGTGGGCGGGTTACTTGCTCAAAAATCCTATCGATAAAGGTGATGAACAAAAATCACAAATCTATACCCGCATTCTTCAATTCGCTTTAGTTGGTATCGGTTTATTTCTTTTAGGTTCTCGTTCCTTTGTCATTATCGGTGCTAATGAAGTTGGTCACCTGGAACGTATATACCTCGCAGCAAATTTGCCTCCCGGAAAAATCATCGCCCCTGATGGTGAAAAAGGTCCACAATCTGAAATTATTGGCCCGGGCTTTCACTTTATGCCTTTTGTTCGCATTCTTAATGAAGTTAATACCGATGTTCCCGTTGTTGAAATTGCAGAAGGGCAATACGGTATTCTTAATGCAAAAGATGGTTTGCCTTTACGTCAGGGACAATTCATCGCTGATGAATGGCAAGAAGAAAAATTTCAACAGATGCTTAATGCCACCCACTTCCTGACTGAAGGCAAAGGTCAAAAGGGCCCGCAGTTAACCGTATTACGCCCGGGTAAATACCGGATCAATCGTTATTTATTTGATGTCAAAGCTGCAAAAGCACTGGATGTGCCCACAGGACACGTTGCTGTCATTCGCTCAAACGTGCAAACAAATAAAAGTTGCCCAACGACATCCTTAAAAAATGGCAAAGAAGGCGCACATGTTGCAACACCTATCGTACCTAAAGGTTGTATCGGTGTTTGGGATGAGCCACTACCACCTGGACGATACTATTTAAATAATCGTGCATATGTTCCAACCATTATTCCTACGCGCTTAAGAACGTGGGTATATAAAGGTGGTTATACCAAACGTAAAATTGATTTACGTGTTGATGATAATGGGAAAATTAGTCAAACCGAAACATCTGAAAAACTTCCTGTACCAAAAAATGCTGCCTCATCGGCCATTTTAGTTCGTGTTGAGGGCTGGACCGTTCCTGTTGAAATGCGTGTTGTTGTTCAAGTGCATCCTAAAAATGCACCTATCGTCGTTGCTACGATTGGTAACCTGCAAAAAGTTGAAGACAATATTATTACTCCTGCTATCCGCGACATCTTACGTACCATTGGCGGGGTAAAGGAACGCAAGGCACTGGACTTCATGTTAAAACGAGAAGAAATTGTGACGTTACTCGAAAAAGCAATTGTGCCAGAAGGTTTAAAAGCAGGTGTCAGTATTCAGGAAGTGCGTATGGGTGAGCCTGCTATTCCACCTGAGTTACTTGTCGCAACTTTGCGAGAACAACTTGCAGCACAATTGAAAACAACTTATATAAAAGAACAACAAGCACAAAAACAACGGATTGCTGTTGAACGTGAACGTGCGACTGCTGATCAACAAGGTCAACTCGTTAAAGCAGAGATCGCGAAACAAGCTGCGAAACATCGTAAACGTCAATTACAATTAGAAGGTGAGGGTGAAAAACTCAAACTTATTGAAATTGCTAAAGGACAACAAGCACAAGCAAACGTTTTAGGTAAAGAACGCGCAATGCAATTACAAGCGTTAGAAAAAACGTTGGATGCAGCGGTTAAAAACCCAGCCATTGTTAAAGTCCCTACCGTATTAGTTAATGGAACAGGTACAGGATATGAAGGTGCTGCTGCTGTTTTAGGTGCATCGAACTTGTTAGAAACAATAAAAGGCTTAAAAACCAAGCAAAAAAAACGTTAAAATATAAATAAAAGTGGGATCTTTGATCACAAAAGAGGACTTATTGTGCCACGACACATTCGAAACATATTAATTGCAGCATTACTGGCAATACTCGCGCTTGTTGCAGGTATTAATGGTTATATACATCATCAGTTTAAAACAAACATTGATAATGCCTTAAGCTCAATTCGACCTTTTGCGCAGGTTAAATACAGTGACCTGACTACCTCAATGCTTTCTGGTGAAGTTAAACTGCAGAATGTTCGCGTCTCTGGTGATTTTTTACCTGAAGAGATTACTCTCGGCAATATTACCATCGAGACACCGGGATTTGCTTACATGCTCAATGGTCCTGAGAACATTAAAAAAGGTGAGTTTCCTGAACATCTTGG
>JAUVGM010000123.1 GCA_030593785.1 Gammaproteobacteria bacterium
GGTTATAACCATTCTGACATGGGGTTTGATTATGAGTCCTGTGCCATTTTAACCTCAATTGATAAACAGTCTGCTGATATCGCAATGGGTGTTGATGAAGATGAATCTCACGAACAAGGTGCCGGTGATCAAGGTTTAATGTTTGGTTATGCCAGCAATGAAACCGATGTTTTAATGCCAGCTCCCATTACATTCGCTCACCGCTTAGTTAAACGCCAGGCAGAAGTCCGTAAAAATGGCACTTTGCCCTGGTTGCGTCCCGATGCAAAAAGTCAGGTGACTTTCCGTTATGTTGATAATAAGCCGGTAGGTATTGATGCAGTCGTATTGTCTACCCAACACAGCCCTGATATTGCACAAGATGCCTTAATTGAAGCGGTAATGGATGAAATTATTAAACCTGTCCTGCCTGCTGAATGGTTAAACAAAGACACTAAATACTTTATAAACCCAACCGGTCGTTTTGTTATTGGTGGCCCGGTCGGAGACTGTGGTTTAACCGGCCGTAAAATTATTGTTGATACTTACGGTGGTATGGCACGTCACGGTGGTGGTGCTTTCTCTGGTAAAGATCCATCAAAAGTCGATCGCTCTGCAGCTTATGCCGGCCGTTATGTTGCTAAAAATATTGTTGCAGCTGGGTTAGCAGATCGTTGCGAAATCCAAATTTCTTATGCTATCGGTGTTGCTGAGCCAACCTCTATTAGCGTTGAAACATTTGGCACCAGTAATATCGATGATTCACGTATTGTTGAACTGGTGCGCGAACACTTCGATTTACGCGCAGGTGGTTTGGTTAAAATGCTGGATTTATTACGTCCTATCTATGCTAAAACAGCAGCTTACGGTCACTTTGGTCGTGAAGATGATGATTTTACCTGGGAAAAAACTGATAAAGCCGATGCCTTGCGTGATGCAGCGGGTATCTAATTTAGTTACAAAGTCTGAAGCTATGAATAATCCCAAAGAAATTCAATAAGCTGAAGATTAAATAACACGAAGGGTGTAAAAGTTTACAAAATATTACTTTACACCCTTCGCGTTTTTAGCTCTTTAAGTTTAAAATACCGAGCTTAATTACGAATACACTGTTTTTTCTGAGGGGCGCTGCAGCGGTTAAATCCGTCAGGCTTAGAAAAGGCAGATCCGCTTCAACTGTTGGTAAGTTACAACAAGATGATTGGATAAAACGGCGCTCATTCTTTTAACTATTACTAGGAGAATGACGCATGAACGCCGATTTTACCGATTACAAAATTGCCGATATTTCACTTGCTGAATGGGGCCACAAAGAAATAAAAATTGCTGAAACTGAAATGCCAGGTCTAATGGCACTTCGCGAAGAGTTTGGCAAAGAACAACCTCTCGCTGGCTGCCGCATCATGGGCAGTATCCACATGACAATCCAAACGGCTGTATTGATCGAAACCTTAATTGTATTAGGTGCAGAAGTACGTTGGGTGTCTTGTAATATTTTCTCTACTCAAGATCATGCTGCTGCAGCAATTGCAGATCAAAATATTCCTGTATTTGCCTGGAAAGGCGAAACAATTGAAGAATATTGGTGGTGTACTGAGCAAGCTTTAATTTGGCCTGACGGCACTTTACCAAATATGATCTTAGATGATGGTGGTGATGCGACTTTACTCGTACACAAAGGTGTAGAGTTTGAAAAAGCCGGCGCTATCCCAGCAACAAAAGATGATGATAACGAAGAATACAAAGCTGTTCTTGATGTATTACGACGTACAATTTCTGACGGTTCAAAACTTTGGCAGGATACTGCAGCCAGTGTTAAAGGCGTAACTGAAGAAACAACAACAGGTGTTCACCGTTTATATGAAATGCAAGAAAAAGGCGAACTGCTTTTCCCTGCAATGAACGTAAATGACTCAGCAACTAAATCTAAATTCGATAACTTATACGGCTGTCGTGAATCTTTAATCGATTCAATTAAACGTGCAACTGACGTAATGATTGCAGGTAAAATTGCAGTTGTTCTTGGTTACGGTGATGTGGGTAAAGGTTGTGCTCAAGCATTTAAAGGCATGGGTGCTACTGTCTGGGTTACTGAAGTTGATCCAATTTGTGCATTACAGGCAGCAATGGAAGGTTACCGTGTTGTAGATATGAATGATGCTTGTTCACAAGGTGATATCTTTGTTACGACTACAGGCAACATGAACGTTATTGATCATGACCACATGGTTAAAATGAAAAATGAAGCGATTGTTTCTAACATCGGTCACTTCGATTCAGAAATTAACATTGCATCTTTAGAAAAATACGAATGGTCAGAAATTAAACCACAAGTTGATCACGTTATCTTCCCGGACGGAAAGAAAATTATCGTATTAGCGAAAGGTCGTTTAGTTAACTTAGGTTGTGCAACGGGTCATCCAAGTTTCGTAATGTCAGCTTCATTTACCAACCAGGTAATGGCGCAAATTGAGTTCTATAAAAACTCAAAAGACTATAAGAATGAAGTTTATATACTTCCAAAGATTCTTGATGAAAAAGTAGCACGTTTGCACTTAGCTAAAGTTGGCGCATATTTAAGTACGCTTTCAAAAGAGCAAGCGGACTACATTAGTGTACCGGTTGAAGGTCCATTCAAACCTAACCACTATCGTTACTAAAATCGTTCGTTATTGAGCGACAAGCTAACGTTAATTATAAAGCCGCAACTGTTACAATTTAACACTGCGGCTTTATCTTTATTTATTAATTTAACTTGGTAATCAATATGGAAAGCCAACAAGAATACCCACAACAATTCAGCTTTGAGTTTTTTCCACCAAAAACACCTGAAGGTGCCGAAAAACTCATAAAAGTCAGAGATAAACTTGGTGCATTAAAGCCAAAATATTTCTCGGTTACTTTTGGCGCTGGTGGTAGTACTCAACAAGGTACTTTTGATACGGTTACATCTATTCAACAAGCTGGTTTTAATGCAGCGCCGCATTTATCTTGTGTTGGATCAACCAAAGAAAATATTCGTGAAATTTTAAACAATTACATGGATCAAGGTATTAATCGCATTGTTGCATTACGTGGCGACATGCCCTCCGGCACACATGAAATTGGAGAATTTCGTTTTGCCAATGAACTGGTAGAGTTTATTCGTGCTGAAACCAATGACCACTTTCACATTGAGGTCGCGGCATATCCCGAGTTTCATCCACAGGCAAGTTCGGCAGAAGATGATTTAAATAACTTCAAACGAAAAATTGATGCGGGCGCAAATAGTGCGATTACTCAGTATTTTTTTAATCCTGACGCATATTTTCGTTTTGTCGATGACTGTGAAGACTTAGGTATTACTGCTCCCATCGTTCCAGGTATTATGCCCATTACGAATTATGTTCAATTGGCTCGTTTTTCTGATATGTGTGGTGCAGAAATACCACGCTGGATTCGCAAACGTCTTGAAAGTTATGGTGACGATAAAGAATCAATCAAAGCGTTTGGTGAAGAAGTTATTAGTGAAATGTGTCAGCAACTTCTCGAAGCAGGAGCACCGGGATTACATTTTTATACTATGAATGTCTCCAATCCGACTCTGGCTGTATGGAAAAATCTCGGTATATAATTTTAATTTCGTGACCATTTTCACTTTAGTCCTATAGTAAAAACATTATCCTCGAATAATAATAAATAAGGAGAAAACAATGAATAAATCACTCATTCTTAAAGTTTCACAAGCCATTACCTTAGTGCTCGGCATTGCTTTTACAAGCTTTAACTTAATAAGTTTCACGGTTGTTAAAAGTGGTTATTATTTTAAAGATGCTAATCAGTACTGGTTAGCCTTCGGCATGTCTTTATTGGCCATTAACTATCTTATTAAAAACTGGAAAAGTCTCTAAAATATCCCTAATCCCGAAATAAGGTGGTAATTGCCACCTTATTTTGTTTTTAATTCATAAATTTTGTACCCTATGCTTTATGCGTATTCCAAGAATCTACCTTCCGCTTGAGTTGAAAACCAATCATCGAATTGAATTAAATGATCGTGCTTTCCAACATATCATCAAAGTCTTACGTCAAAAGAATAATTCCAGGCTTATTTTATTTGATGGAAATGGAAATGAATTTTCTGCTGTGCTTGATGAGGTAAATAAAAAAAATGCTTTTGTTAATATTGGAGAAAGGATCACACTAGAAACCGAATCTAGTCTATCCATTCATCTTGGACTAGGCATATCAAAAGGTGAACGAATGGATTTTGCTATTCAAAAATCTGTTGAACTCGGGGTAACTGAAATTACGCCTTTATTTACAGAACATTGTGTTGTGAACCTTGATGAAAAAAGAATCCAGAAAAAACTACATCACTGGCAAGGAATTATTATTAGTGCATGTGAGCAATGCGGGAGAAGTGTAGTACCTCGTTTAAATACAGCATCTACTTTATTAAAATGGGCAGACACTATTAGTCAAACATGTATCATCTTTGATCCTTTAGCCAAAGCAACTTTAAAAAACATCACACCTGAAAACGATGCTATTAATCTGCTCATCGGACCGGAAGGTGGTTTAAGTACAAAGGAAATTTCAGAACTCAAAAAGAAAGATAACTTTAAAGCTATAAAATTTGGACCGCGGATTCTGCGTACTGAGACAGCTGCAGTTTCTGCAATGACTGCTATCCAGTTACTATGGGGAGATTTGCTCTAGCTAAAAAACGCTACAATAAGTTTAACTGCTTCAAACGTAGTTCAATTTCATCAATACTGGGGATGACTGCTTCTATTCCACCTACTTCAACAAAGGCTGCGACAGAAGGTCTCTCTTCATCTGTATTCTCTTTATCGTTTAATCCTTCTTCCTGCACAATTGCAAGACTCGGAATTCCCTGAGATAAAATCCCCACATATGGAAGTTGCGAGTTACCATTAAGTGTATTTAAAACCGCTATCCTACTGTTCTTTTTAGCTGGCTCAACATTTTTTCCACTCACCGCTTCAAATGAAATCAGTGGTACGCGTTTCTCACGCCACTCAATAAAGCCAAGAAACCATTCAGGTGCATCATCAATTGGTGATGGTTTTTTATAAGCAATAACTTCTGCAATCGCCGCATTAGGCAATAACGCGGTTTCTTCATGTAATGGAATTGTTAAGCAATGGATAACACCCGAGCTTTTACCGGATGCAACTATATCTTTTGTATTTGCCATAATTATTCCCCTTAATGTGTATTTTTATAAAATGACACAAGTTGTTTTGCTAATATTTCAGGTGTTCCACTAAAGTCTACTGATACCGTCTTTGCGACACTTTCTGGCATAGCACTAATTACACAGCTTTCTGGATCTTGAATCCAAACCTGTCCACCTTTTTTAACTAAGGATGCACAACCATCAACACCATCGTCACACATACCACTAAAAATTATTGCACCTGCATTATTTTTATAACGAGTTGCAATATCGCTTATCGCATGATTGATCGAAGGCGTATATTTTGCTGACTCTGTAATATCTTTATATTCAACAGCTCCAATAGGATTTATCGCTATACGCTTATCTGTTGGAGTAATAAGAACATCTCCATGTCGAATTACATATCCTTCCCTTGGTACAAATACATTAAATTCAGTATACCGATCTAATTGCTCAGCCAGTAACGAAACGAAGTTTTCACCTATGTGTTGCGCAATGATAAAGGCAACCGGCAATTCTTCAGGAATGTGTATTAAAAAACGTTTTAACGCATCTGGACCACCTAAAGAAGCACCTAATACCCAAACATTTTTCGCTAATTCATCTTTATCTTTTACTTTAACCCTATTAGTCGTTTCAAAAAGCTCAACCTTAGAAAAATCTGCTTCCCAACTATTCCTACCGGTTATATCAGCAATTTTTTGTAATAAATTATGATTCCATTTAGATGAAGCTTTTGCCTCATTAAGCGTTAATGCAGACACATCATTAATAATAATCGGAATTCTTGATTGTTCTAATAACTGATCTAAATATTCTAAATGCTCATCTTCTATCGCTTCCACATCAAAAAGTACAACATCACTTTCAATATGATCCAGCTTAGCCATAAATTTTTCAGTCAGAGATTCATTTAAAACAACCTGAATTCCATTATGTTCCATCGATTTTTGTAGAAAATTTCGATGGCTTATGGAATCAGATGTAATGGCAATGCGTATGTTGTCTGTTTCGTTTTGCATCATATTGAAGGGGGGGATAATATATGCGCTGTATCAACCAGTAATTAAATAATTTATAAAGCGTCTACAAATCTTTTCCTGTAAGTACATTTATATTGTCTAATAAATCTGTTTCTGTGAACGGTTTACCCATATAAATATTTACACCAATTGATGATGCACGATCACGATGTTTTTGTCCGGTACGCGATGTAATCATAATAATTGGAATATCTTTTAACTTGTCATCACCACGCATGTTAGTGGCAAGCTCAAAACCATCCATTCTTGGCATTTCCACATCAAGCAGCATAATGTCAGGAATAGTTTCCTGTAATTGAGCCAGTGCATCCACACCATCTTTAGCAGCTACAACCCGCATTTCATGGCGCTCTAATAAACGTGTAGTAACTTTACGTACGGTAATGGAATCATCCACAACCATAACTAATGGAGTAGTATCCTCTACTTCTTCAGCCGCAATTGGGATTACTGTCACAGCTTCAATATTTTCTGTAGTAGAAGACAAACGAATTAACATGGCTAAATCGATGATTAAAACAACACTACCATCACCCATTACTGTCGCACCAGATATACCTCTTAATGTACTAAGCTGTGGTCCAACAGATTTTACAACAATTTCACGACTACCTAATAAGTTATCAACTAAAATTGCAGCGCGGTGATCACCACTTTTAACCATTAACATGGGTAACTGTTGATCATCATCTATTAACTTGAGTTCATTGATACCCATAACGGTACCAAGGTGCATAAA
>JAUVGM010000099.1 GCA_030593785.1 Gammaproteobacteria bacterium
CGTGTTGCATCATTGTATGACTCACTTCATCCAGCAGTGATACGTGCAATATTACAAGTTGTAGAAAGTGCTCGTGTGCATGGTAAACCGGTGAGTGTTTGTGGCGAAATGGCTGGCGATCCTATTGCTGCTTTATTATTACTTGCGATGGGAATTGATAGTTTAAGTATGAGTGTGTCGAGTTTACCCAGGGTTAAATGGGTGATTCGTAACGTTACTCGCGATCGGGCGCGACAAATTTTAAGTGATGTTTTAACGCTTGAAGACGCTGCCGGTATTAGAAAATATCTAAATGAAACCTTTGAAGAAGCAGGTATGGGTGGCTTGGTAAGAGCAGGGAATTGATGAAATAAATGACTGCTGCCGATTGCGATTACAACCTGTCAACGCAATACATGGAATGAATAAATTATATATGGTTGCTTAAATGTTAAAACGAGTGATTTTATTATTATCTATTGGACTATTATCATCATGTGCCTCTGGCTATATTGATCTTGCGCTGGACCAGGAAAGAAAAAACTCTGCAACTATAAGTATCGTATCAAAATTTTTTATTTTATATATTGAATCTTTAAGATTCACAAAAATAGTTGTGCTCAATGATGAGTTAAATAATCAACCTCCTCTTTATGCTATTTCAAGCCCGCCCGGACTAAATCATCCAAAAAGTATAATAATCTCGCCAGGGAAATATAGAATTACTGTTGAATGGCAGGTAGGTAGATTCCCTTTTCCAGAACCTATTCGCGGATACAACACAGCTATTATTGATGCAATTAAAGGGCATGAATATAAGTTTTATAAAACACAAGTTTGTGATGTTTTTATAAATTCTTCTACTGGTGAAAAAACGAAATTATGCAAAAAATACGTAAGTGGACAGGGAACATCAAAAACTGAATAGACCTGATTGTTAATTATTAAATGATAGCTTCTGGTTATTAGTCACCATTATTCAAATAAAGCCAATAACTCACCGGCAGTCCCTCGTTTTTTTCCGTTACAACTAATAAATCGTTGAACATGAAATTTGGTTATTTTATTTGCTTGGTCATAAGCTTTACGAGTAAAACTTGTATTGTGATTTGATATTAACATCGGTATACCTTTTACCGATGTTACAGTCGCTAAGTCTGCAAGTTGTTGTTGTTTTTCCATATTAAACCCACCTGTGCTATAGCTGGTGAAATTTGCTGAAGGTGAAAGAGGAACATAAGGGGGATCACAATAAATGACATCGCCTTTTTTTGCAGATTGAATAACTTGCTCAAAACTTGATAAAACAAACTCCGCATTTTTTGCTTTCTTATGAAAAACGAGCATTTCTTTTTCAGGAAAGTAGGGGGCTTTGTAACGACCAAAAGGTACGTTATATCCACCTTTAAGATTGTAGCGGCATAATCCATTGTATCCATGTCTGTTTAAGTAAACAAAGAGTACTGCACGTTTATAAGGATCAGAGGTGTCATTAAATTTTTTACGTAATTTGTAATATTGTTCTTCATTATTAAACCGAGACGTAAAGTAATAACGGCATTTTTTTATAAATGAGGCACCGTCTTTTTTTAATATGTTATATAAATGAATAAGATCCGGATTATTATCATTAATAATATAATGCTCATAATCGGTGTTAAGAAACACTGCGGCTGAGCCAGCGAAAGGTTCTATTAATCGTTTACCATTAGGTAGAGCTTCTCGTACTCGATCAATAATTCGGTATTTGTTTCCCGCCCATTTTAGGAATGGGCGGGTATTATTAGTTTTATTGTTGATACGTTTTGACTTAACAGACATTAAGTTAAGCCTAAATGTTTTTTGCGAACATTTTTGACTGACGTTGGTAGTTGTAAAGTGATTTACGCTTTACAGGAAGTTTTTTAATATCACTCGATGCATAACCACGTTCACGGAACCAATGCGCTGTTCTAGTAGTTAAAACAAAAAGTTGTTTGATGCCAAGCTGTTTTGTTTGACGTTCAATATATTTGAGTAATTGGTCACCACGATTTTTACCCTGGTAATCAGGATGTACTGCTAAACAAGCAAGCTCAGCAACCTTATCTTGCAAAAAAGGATATAATGCAGCACAGGCGATAATCATACCGTCACGTTCAACTACGGTGAAATGTTCAATTTCCATTTCCAGTTTTTCACGTGAACGTCTAACCAGAATATCTTCTTCTTCAAGCGGAGAAATGAGTTCTATTAAACCAGCTAGGTCTTCAATAGTCGCTGGCCGTATATCTTCAAAACTTTCAGAAGTAATAAGCGTGCCACAACCATCACGGGTAAAAAGTTCAAGTAACAGGGCCCCTTCAATATGACGGTTAAGAATGTGTGTGCGTTCTATTTCATTTCTACATGCTTTAATAGCACTTGTTAAATAACGTTGAATAGGAGCATCTAACTTCTTATTTTCTTCTAATAATTTATTAGCATCATCCATGGTTAATTCACGAATTAAAGATTTTCTTTTATTCGTAACGCCTTTAGCATCAACAAGATAGATTAATTTATTTGCATTTAATTCAATTGCTGCAGCGGTAGCAACGTCTTCGACACTGAGATTAAAAATTTCACCGGTTGAGGAATATCCAATAGGTGAAAGCAAGACAATTGAATTATTTTCTAACGCTTGATTAATTGCATTATGTTCAATTTTTCTTACTTCGCCGGTGTGCATGTAATCAACACCATCACGTACACCATAGGGTTGCGCAGTAACAAAGTTTCCAGAAATAACGCTTATCCGGGAACAGCTTACAGGACTGTTAGTTAAACCAATGGATAACAATGCTTCAATATCTGCTCTGACACTACTGCTGGCTTCTTTAACACAGACCAGGGCATTGTCATCAGTAACACGTATGTCATCAACATATTCACTTGTAAACTTGCGTTCTTTTAAACGAGATTCAATTTGCGGGCGAGCACCGTGTACCAGAACTAATTTGATGCCAAGGCTATTTAATAATGCAATATCATGAACCAATGGAGCGAACTGTTCATCAGCAAGCATTTCACCACCAAAAGCGATCACAAAAGTACGACCGCGAAAGGCATTGATATAGCCTGCGGAATTACGAAATGAGTGTACAAACTCAATATTTTTGCTGTTTTTCTCTTTGCTCATAATACTTTAGTCGTGGTGTGAATACCGCTAGTTATTAAAGAATAACAGTATGATCCCATGTAAAAGCATCTGCAAGCAAGTGCAAGTAAGGATTAAAGGGGATTTTGGGAAGGCCGGCGCAAAATTAAATAAATATTAAAATGCGCCGGTAAATATAAGCGTGTTTACCAGCTACTACGTTTGCGACCACGTAATTTAGGAATAATTAAACCAAGAATAATACCACCAAATAAAACGAGAGCACCTGCAATAAACCATTCACGTTGCGAGCGGTCTTTTAGAGAGTGATTCTCCTGGTTAAGACGTTGTAAATCTTTTTCCAGCGTGACATTTTTTTGTTGTAGCTGACGATTTTGTTTATCAAGAATAATTGGTTTTTTAGCAACCTCATTTAAACGAGCTAATTCAATATCAAGTTGCTTTTTATCTGTACTAAGAGTCGATTGGCTTTGTGTTAAAGATTTGTGTTCCTTGCTTAATGAGGCAAAATTTTCTTTAATTTTTTTCAAAGCTGTTCTTGTTTTTAATAGTTTAGCTTCTGCTCTTACCAGTTTTTCACTAGCAACAGGTTCTTTAGCAAGATATTGGGTACGAACCCAACCTTCAGTGCCGTCAGTCGTTTCAACACGTGTATAGCCGGTATCAGTTACTTCTAATACTTTTACATGCTCACCACTTTCAAGTGTTTTAATAATTTGAAATTGTGCGCCTTGCCCCGTACGTACTGTGATGACAAGATGATCGCTAACATACTGAGTCTCGGCATGAGCAGAGAATGACAATATGAATATGCAAAAAATAAGAAAGCGTGTTTTAGCTAATTTCACCGAAGGTACCCTATTAATAGTTATTATATTTTCAAGTGACATTTATACACTTTTCTGCAAAATGCTCAAGTATTCATGCCTGACGGAAAGCCACCATGTGATCCAGTTCAAGACGGAGTTTTACTTTTTCACCAATTTCATGGTTATAGTGGCTGGGGAACAGGGATAAAACTTCGATATTTTGATCCAATTTAAGAGTATAGAGAATCTCTGCGCCTTTGAACGCTTTTTGGATGACTATACCTTCCAGGCTGCCATTGTCATCAGCAACAATATCATCTGGACGTAAAAGGAGTTCAACTTTTGTACCTTCTTCCCACTCGTATGCGCGATCACCCTTAATCGTACCCAATGATGTTTCCACAGTATCATGTGCAGATAAATTACCCGGAATAAAAACACCCTGACCAATAAAATCTGCGACAAAGCGATTTATGGGGGAGTGGTAGAGATTATAAGCACTATCACGTTGCAATATTTGACCATTATTCATAACAGCAATCATGTCACCAAACGAAAAGGCTTCATGTTGATCATGAGTGACTAATACGCCTGTTGCACCACGAGATTTCAAAATATCACGAACATCTCTACTCAGGCGATCACGCATTTCGATATCAAGATTTGAGAAAGGTTCATCTAGCAGTATGAGTTTAGGTTCGGGCGCAAGAGCACGAGCCAAAGCCACACGTTGCTGTTGACCGCCTGAGAGCTCATGAATATAACGTTCGCCATAGCCAGTGAGTCCAACAACTTCAAGCATTCTATCTGTCGTATGCTGTTTTTCTTTTTCAGATTTATTACGTAAGCCAAAACTAATATTTTGATTAACGTTCATATGAGGGAATAAAGCATAATCCTGAAAGACCATACCGATATGACGTTTTTCCGGGGCTTTGGTATATCCCGGGTAAGAGATACGTTCATTATTAAGAATGATTTCACCGTGATGTAATGGTTGAAATCCTGCTATTGCACGTAAAGCGGTTGTTTTACCGCAGCCACTTGGGCCCAAGAGGCAATGTAAATCACCTTCATTAATGTGACATGACATATCTTGCACAACAGTGTGTCCACGATGTTGGCATTCAATATTTTTTAATTCGAGCAGGGGTTTCATATAAGGAATAATACAACCTTTATGGCCAAATGAGAACTAAACTCATTTGCAAATATGAAATCAATTTGTATTTTCTCAGTAGACGATAAAGTTATTTTCATATTTTTGTCATATAACTGTTATCTGTCTGTCACATTTAACCGTCAGTATTCTCCCCGTTAAAGACAAACACATACATGTCTTATTTTAAAAATTAAATTTTGGGGATACTCATGAATAAAAAATTAATTGCCGTTGCAGTTGCTGCGGGTTTAGCTTTACCAATGGTTTCTGCTCACGCAGTAGATGTTGCTGACAAAAAACTTGAAGTTTATGGAAAATTACATCTTAACTTTGGAAGTTATGAAGAATTAGGTACTGCAAATGATAACTGGCGCTTGAGCAGTTACGCTTCACGTTTAGGTTTCAAAGGCCAAATAAAGTTGGATGATGGTCTGATTGGTACTTATAAAATGGAGTCTGAAATTGCAGTAGAAGATGGTATAACTGATTTTGCAACTCGTAATACTTATGTTGGTTTAAAAGGTGGCTTCGGTGAGGTTCGTATTGGTCGTCATGACTCTCCGTTGAAAATGGCACAAGGTAAATTTGACCAGTTTGGTGATACTGATGGTGATTTGAAACATGCGGGTGATGAAGATGGTGAAAATCGCAATAAAAATTCAATCACTTACTTAGTAAAGTCAGGAAACATTGGTTTTAATGCTCAAATTATTCCTGGTGAAGGTGATGGTGTAACAGCAGGTGATGGTCCGGCAGATACTATTTCTGTTGCTGTATCTTACAAAGATGGTCCTTTGTATGTTGCATTAGCACAAGATTCTTATGACAGCACAGGCGGCGGTGCTGAAGACTCTTTAACACGTTTAGTTGCGACGTATAAAATGAGTGGTATGCAATTTGGTGCTTTATATCAAACAGGTGTTGAAGCTCCAGATACTGCTGCTGCTAAAGAAGATTGGTTAGGCCTGAGCTTTAACATGAAAATGGGTAAAAACAACAAGTTTAAAGCCCAATATATTACTGTTGAAGATAGCGCTACCAATGCTTTAGAAAGTACACATTTTTCAGTTGGCTTTGATCATAAGTTAGGTAAAAAAGGCACTGTGTACGCGATGTACAATTCAATCAAAGAAGAAGATACTGCGGTAACTAAAGATAATAGCTCAGTTTCAGTTGGTTACATCTTAAAGTTCTAAGCTAGCTTTACAAAGAATACACGGAAGATAAGGGTAATAAGGATGTTACCAATATATTTTGAACTTCTTTATTAAAAAAAGAGTTAGGTGAAATAAAAAAGTAACAGGAAGTTACTTTGTAATTAGGTAAATTTTAACGCCCCTTTATGGGGCGTTTTTTTATTTCCAGCGTTTAGCTTCTTGAGGATCTTTTTCTACGCCATATAAACCTTCATTGAACGTTTTGTATAACGCTGCGCGTGCTGATTTATGGCCTTGTTGTGCTGATTTCTTCCACCACATTATCGCTTTAGGAACATCTTTACCAATTTTTCGGCCATAAAAATATTCAACACCTAAATTGAATTGTGCATCTGCATTACCAAGTTCAGCTGCTTTTCTCCACCATTTAACGGCATCCTTGGGGCTACGATAAATAACACGGCCTTTATTGTACATAATAGCAAGGTTATACATAGCGTCGGTATTGCCATTTGCTGATGCTCGTTTATACCAGATAAAAGCGGTTTTAGGATTTTTCTCAACACCTAAACCTTTCTGGTACAAAATGCCTAAATTATATTGCGCCTTATCATCATCTTTTTCTGCAAGTGGCAGCCATAAACGTAAAGCCTGTTCATAGTTACCTGCGGTGAACGCTTTAAAGCCGTCGTCTAATTCTCCGGCTAATAATGTAGATGATGAAAAAGCGAAGAGAGAAAAGGATAAAACCACATGCTTTAGCATAATTTTAAGTATCACCTAATAAATAAAAATACGAGCTTGAAATAATTGCTCTGAAAATAATTATAGTCGAGGTTATTTTTTTGTCATTAATAATTCAAGTAATGCTTTTTGAGCATGCAAGCGATTTTCTGCTTGATCCCATACAACACTCTGTGGACCATCTATGACACTGGTGCTTACTTCTTCTTCACGGTGTGCTGGTAAGCAATGCATAAAGATTGCGTCTTTATTCGCGAGTGACATGACTTCATCATTGACCTGGAAATCCGCAAAGGCTTTTTCACGAATAGCTTGCTCTTCTTCTTGCCCCATACTCGCCCATACATCGGTAGTGATCATATCGGCACCGGCTACGGCATCTTTAGTGTTACGGAATACATTGACGCAATCTTTTGTTTCTTCCAACAAAGAAGCATCAGGATCATATCCTTCAGGAACAGCAACATTTAATGTAAAGCCATACTGTCGTGCTGCATTCATATAAGAGTGACACATATTGTTGCCATCACCGATATAGGTTACTGTTTTACCTGTAATATCACCACGATGTTCAAAGTAAGTTTGCATATCTGCAAGTAACTGACAGGGATGATACATATCCGTTAACGCATTAATGACAGGTACATTAGAATATTCAGCAAATGTTTCTAACATTTCGTGATCAAATGTTCTCACCATAATGCAATCAACCATGCGTGATAAAACGCGTGCGCTATCTTCAACGGGTTCACCACGACCAAACTGAGTGTCTCGAGGAGAAAGAAAAATCGCATGTCCGCCAAAATGCGCCATACCCGCTTCAAAAGAAACACGGGTACGAGTTGACGCTTTATCAAAAATCATTCCG
>JAUVGM010000162.1 GCA_030593785.1 Gammaproteobacteria bacterium
GAATTTATCCAGACATCAATTTAGCAACGGTATTAATGGTAAATAGAACATCTTTTAATACAAGGAAGCAATTAAGTAACCTCGATATCGCAGTTATGAGTAAATAAAATATAACAATAACATCCAAGAGATTTGCGACAGCGCGTGCTGACGATATCACCCATAGCACACCTAAATTATCGCCTCCTAATATAAGACGTTAAACGCCTGCTTTCAGTAAATTGAACAAGAATATTTAGATTTAATGAATGTCCGCTACTGGCCGAAAGCAGATCTTCATTTTAATTAATACAATACTATCTAAGTGGCTCAATCCCGTTAAACGCTGCCGAGCATAGAAATTAAATCAGGAGCATATCGAGCTTTTGTTTGAGCGCGATCAGTGCGGAGCCACAGCGCGAGTTCGCGAGTGCCTGTTTTGCTTTTGAAGCACAGGGTATTGGAATTGGAAATTCCAACAAGTTTTCGGGTGTCTTTTTCTTTGGTACCTTTCTTTTGGACAAGCAAAAGAAAGATACCTGCTACCGGTCAGCCACCGGTTCGGCTGTCCGGCCGAAACCGGACATAAGATTCCAGCCACGCAGTGACAACTAAACATGTCAGACTGAAGTCTGACCTACAAAATCAAAACCCATCTATATGTCGGCCTGAAGAGCCGACCTACAATTGACCCCCCAGCCCCAATCCGCTAAGGTCGCTTCCTCAATAAAACAGCAAAATATCAGGCATAAATATGAAAGTTCTCGTTATTGGCGGCGGTGGTCGCGAACATGCTTTGGCATGGAAAGCAGCTCAATCTGACAATGTTTCAAAAGTTTATGTCGCACCAGGTAATGCGGGCACAGCGCTTGAAGAAAAATTAGAAAATATTGCGATTGCTGCGGATGATATTGAGGCTTTAAAAGCGTTTGCTAAGAATGAAAATATTGAATTAACGATTGTTGGTCCAGAAGCGCCTTTGGTTGAAGGCATTGTGGATACATTTACTGAATCCGGTTTGCGTTGTTTTGGCCCGACTAAAGGCGCGGCGCAACTCGAAGGCTCTAAATCATTCACTAAAGATTTTCTCGCCCGTCATAACATTCCTACCGGTAGCTACGGCAATTTTACTGAAATTGATGCCGCTGTTGCTTACATTAAAGAACAAGGTGCACCCATTGTTGTAAAAGCGGATGGTCTCGCGGCAGGTAAAGGTGTGATTGTGGCAATGACCGAAGATGAAGCCATTACCGCTGTTAAAGATATGTTGGCAGGTAATGCGTTTGGTGATGCGGGACATCGCGTTGTGATTGAAGAATTTTTAGCAGGTGAAGAAGCCAGCTATATTGTCATGGTGGATGGCGAGCACATTTTAGCCATGGCAACATCTCAAGATCACAAGGCAGCACTCGAAGGTGATAAGGGCCCCAATACCGGTGGCATGGGCGCATACTCGCCTGCTCCAGTTGTTACAGCTGAAATTGATGCTCGTATTATGGCTGAAGTGATTGAGCCGACGGTTAAAGGGATGGCGGCTGAAGGCAATCCCTATACAGGTTTCTTGTATGCCGGTTTGATGATTGCAGCTGATGGCACACCAAAAGTTATCGAATATAACTGTCGTTTTGGTGACCCGGAAACGCAGCCGATTATGATGCGTCTGAAATCAGATTTAGTGGCGTTATGTAATGCTGCACTGGATAAAAAACTCGATCAAACATCGATTGAATGGGACTCGCGCCCAGCCTTGGGCGTTGTCTTAGCGGCCGGTGGATACCCCGCTGACTATGCCAAAGGTGATGTGATTTCAGATATTCCTGCGGCAACAGCAGACAGTAAAGTCTTCCATGCAGGTACTGCGGAAAAAGACGGTCAGACCGTCACCAGTGGTGGTCGGGTATTATGTGCTGTTGGCTTAGGTAAAACGGTCAGTGAAGCTCAGGAAAAAGCCTACAAACTAGTGGATAAAATCAGCTGGAATGGCATGAGCTTCCGTAGAGATATCGGCCACCGCGCCATTTCACGCGAAAAGTCGTGAACACGTCGACAAAATCAGCACAACTACTTCTATTTCCATAAATATAAATCAAAGATAAGCTTCGACATCGAGGCTGTTTTTGCATAAAATATGCGACTTTTCCGGCGTAGCTCTAATCAACGTTTTTGAGCCGCCGTACGCAGAAACGAATTTGCGTAAAAAACAGAATTTATAACAATTTTAAAAAGATTTAAGGAGCATTCATGTCTGCTAAACATCCCGTCATTGCGGTAACTGGTTCATCAGGTGCCGGTACAACTACAGTTAAAAATGCATTTGAGCATATTTTCTTCCGTGAAAAAATTAACCCTCTAGTCATCGAAGGCGATAGCTATCACAAGTTTGATCGTGCTGAAATGAAAGAGCAAATTGAAGTGTTTGCTAAAGAAGGTAAAAACCTTAGCCATTTTGGTCCTGATGCAAATCATTTTGATATTTTAGCCGACACTTTTAAAGCATACGGTGATACAGGTACATGTAAACGTCGTTATTACTTACACAGTGAAGAAGAGGCGACTGAACATAATGCTCGTTTAAGCACCAGCTTAACGCCAGGCCAGTTCACGCCTTGGGAAGACATTAAAGAAAAGTCTGATCTTCTATTTTATGAAGGTCTGCACGGCGGCGCAGCAGATGATAAATCTGACGTTTCTAAATTTGTAGATTTACTCGTAGGTGTTACACCAATCGTAAACCTTGAGTGGATTCAAAAAATTCACCGCGATAATGCACAACGTGGTTACTCAGCAGAAGCGATTGTTGATACGATTTTACGTCGTATGGAAGATTACGTAAATTACATCACTCCACAATTCTCAAAAACAGATATTAACTTCCAACGTGTGCCAACGGTTGATACTTCTAATCCTTTCATTGCTCGTGATATCCCAACACCTGATGAAAGCTTAATTGTTATTCGTTTCCGTGATCCAGCTGGAGTGGATTTCCCATACTTGCAAAACATGATTCAGGATTCATTCATGTCTCGTCCAAACACTATTGTTGTACCAGGTAGTAAAATGGGCTTTGCAATGGAACTCATTCTTAATCCGGTTATCCATAACTTAATTGAGAAAAAGAAAAAAGCTTAATCTAAAATAAGATTAAACTATAAAGAGCCGGAACCGATTCACTTGGTTCCGGCTTTTTTATGGGGCACTCTCGGCAACTGCGTCCTGCGTTGCTCTACCTCCAGCATCCATGCAGTCGTGTGCTCCAGCCTGCGGGCTCGCTTCACTCTTGAAAAATAATTCCTGACAATTTTTGTTACTAGTTTAACAACACTCAAGTTATTCGAGATACACTTACATTATGAAAACTTTTCTTAGCGCAACAAGCATCAAAAATGATTGGCAATCTGCGGCTGATGATATTTTGCAACAGCTAGGCACTATACCTGCTGAAGCCAATGTTGCATTTATTTATGCCACGGATACATTTGCTATTGAACTTAGCCGTTGTCTTGATGAGCTAAAGCAAAAAACGAATATCCAGAACTGGGTTGGCAGTGTTGGTAAAGGCATTTGTAGTAATAGTCTGGAAGTGTATGACAAGGCGGCGGTCACAGTAATGCTTGCCGATTTTCCTGAAAACTCTTTTACTATTTTTAATGGGATGGAAAATGCTCCCATCTCCTCAGAAGACAACCTAAGTCTGACTTTTGCGCTCGTTCATGGTGATCCGCGCAATGGTATGGTATCTGAACATATACATAATTTGCCAGAAAAACTCGGTAACGGATATCTTGTCGGTGGCATCACTTCCTCAAGCAATCATTTTTTTCAAGTTGCCAATGATGTTACCGAGGGTGATATCTCAGGCATTGTTTTTGCTGAAGGCACACAAGTCATAACAAGCCTCAGCCAGGGTTGTACTCCCATTGGTGAAACGCATACCTTATCCGAGTGCGATCATCACATTGCAATGAGTATTGATAACCGTCCTGCACTGGATGTATTTAAAGAAGAAATTGGGGATGTGCTGGCACGGAACATCGATCGAGCAGCAGGATATATTTTTGTTGGCTTCCCGATCAAAGGAAGTGATACCGGCAATTATTTAGTCCGGGATATTATTGGTATTGATACCGAAAACCATCACCTTGCCATTGCTGATAATATGAAAGTCGATAGTCAGATTATATTTTGTAAGCGTGATGGACAAACTGCGATTCAAGATATGCAACGTATGTTAAACGACATAAAAAAACGTTTAAACAAACAACAAGCAAAAGGCGCGATTTATATCTCTTGTATAGGCAGAGGTAAAAATTTGTTTGGCGAAGATTCAGAAGAATTAAAAATGATTACCGACGTGTTGGGCGATATACCCATCGCCGGTTTTTATGCGAATGGAGAAATTGCAGGAAATCATCTCTATGGATACACCGGAGTATTAACTGTATTTTTATAGATTTAAACGCTTTGCTGTTCAACGATCCACTTTTTTGCTTCTGCTTCAGTATTAAAATAATTAATATTGATAGGTGAAGAATCTATTTCATCTATAATTAAACGTGTCAGCCCCATGGTTGTATTACTCGACATAACAAATGCCCACGCCACTCCTTTGCGTTGTTGCACAAACTCAGAAAAGAATTTCCCTATGCCTGCCGCTTCATTTGCATAACTTATAGAAGTATTTTCACTAATCAAAATAATAGTATTCAATTGATGATGGAATTTTTCATCCGCAACCAGCTCATTAATATAATCGGTAAAATTTACCAATTTTATTTCTCTGGATATATTGCAATACAACAGGTTTTCTTCAGTATTAATTGAATAATCTATCATAACGTTAATTCTTTTCTTAATTATTATATTTTGTTCTTATAACCGGAAAATCGATTTAACCTTTAACTAAAAACTGCGGTATCTTTTGTACCCCACCAATTAAGACCACAACCTTAAAGCCATTTTGCACTAATAAAAAAGCAGCAGCGGAACTGCGACGACCGGTACCACAATAGCAAATGTACTCTTTTTCCTTGTCCAGTTCTTTCGTGCGCATACGTAATTCATGTAGCGGAATGTTTATCGCATTTTGTAAGTGACTATGATTAAACTCGGTAACATGACGAACATCTAACCAGATATTTCCTTTGGCAACACGCACCTGAGCTTCATCCGAGGTAACGCGATCAAGTAATGGCTCTTTTAATAACTCATTAAAATCAGCTTTTGCCAAACGCATCATTTGTCCCGGCGTCTTCATCGTTACCGAGGCATTTCGTTTAGAACCAGACAGTAATGCTTCTTCACCAAAGCTCGCACCTGCATTTAAAGTTGCTAACTCAACCGTTCGGGTAACGAGTGCTTCTCCTTCCGTTAAAACATAATAATAATCACCGGGAGTACCTTGTTGAATAATGACTTCATTTTCTTCAACCGAAACCGTTTCCATTCTTTGTAACAGGCTCTTTATATTTGCCGGCGGCATATTTTTAAATGCCATAATATGTCGCATACGTCGAATCCAGTTTCGCCCATCTTCTTCATTAGAGCCTTCGTTTTCAGGGTTGGGACTTTCATTCTCAACCCTGACGCTTTCTTTAATCAATTCTCTGGAAGGAATATCCTCGGCATTAATAATTATGGTTTGATCCAACGCGGGTTCTTTCTTTTCTTCAACAACCTCTTCCTTTTCCTCTGCTACCGCAAGCTGATCCCAGGTCAACATATAATCCACAACACTATTATCAACTCGCAATACTTTAGCCAACGTCATCGCAGTACAGGTTACTTGCCGCGGCTGCCCTTCTCCAAGAGGATGTTTAGCATCTTCAACCTTATGCGTCATAAAAGTATCAAGGTCCGGGTTTGAAACAGAAGTCAGTTGCACATCACCTTCAAGCAAATAAATACTTTGATCGTCAACATCGCCCTCTCGAAAAATAGTGACGCCCACACCTAATACCTCAACATCAACGAGGCCTTGCAGCTCTTCTAAACGTTCTACAGATAAAACGGAGATAGGCTCAAAAGCTTTAAGT
>JAUVGM010000344.1 GCA_030593785.1 Gammaproteobacteria bacterium
CAATAGTTGAATTTTTAAAGTATGAATACTTAAAAGATACTTTTTCTTATCTAAAAGAATATCGTTTAACAAATACAATGAATGAAATAGAAAGAAATGTGCCTGAAATAATTCATGCGGTAATGCCGGCTCTGATAAAAAATCAAAGTAACCTTGTGCTTTTAAAGACTGCATTAAATCATATTCACCAACCCCATCAGGTTGTTTTTCCAATTCAACTTGTAAAGCTAAAATAAAGGCTCCGGGTATAGATGAATGTTTGTCAGTCATTTAATAGAAAAGATCTGTCATTGCGAAGGAACAAAGTGACTGAAGCAATCTCATGACAATGCTATATAACTATGAGATTGCCGCGGCATTATTGTAAATAATCATTTTCAATAATTTCTCGCAATGACGGTAAATTTAAGAATCATATCCAAGATTAGGCGCTAACCAACGCTCGGCTTCTGCCAATGTCATTCCCTTACGTTTAGCATAATCTTCAACCTGATCTTTATTGATTTTGCCAACACCAAAGTAACTTGAATCTGGATGACTAAAGTACCATCCACTCACCGATGCTGCAGGCCACATAGCATAGCTATCTGTTAATTCCACACCGGTATTGTTCTCAGCATCAAGCAACTTCCATAATAGTGGTTTTTCCGTATGATCAGGGCATGCAGGGTAACCCGGTGCAGGTCGTATGCTTGAATAGTCTTCTTTAATCAATTTCTGATTATTAAAGCCTTTTTCCATACCACTACATGGTGTCCACGCTGGTGTTGTAATCGAGCCAGATTCGTATCCCCAGTTCACATGGCGCATACGATCATGCATGTGTTCGGCAAAGGCTTCTGCTAAACGATCCGCTAATGCTTGTAACATGATTACATTATAATCATCATGTTCTTTCTTAAAGCGTTCAATATGCTTGGTTATACCTAAGCCTGCTGTAACAACAAACGCACCAACATAATCTTTTACACCGCTGTCTTTTGGCGCAACGAAATCAGACAAAGATCTATTTGGTTTTCCCGGTGGGCGTTCAGTTTGCTGACGTAAATGATGTAGTGTTACTTTTACTTTTTCACGTGATTCATCTGTATAAACTTCAATGTCATCATCATTGACACTGTTCGCAGGGAACATACCAACAACTGCGCGAGCTTTTATCCAGCGCTCGTCAACAATTTGTGCCAACATTTTTTGAGCATCAGCAAATAACTTTTCAGCTTCATCACCTTTTTCGGCATCATTAAATATTTTTGGATAAGAACCTTTTAATTCCCAGGTATGGAAGAAAGGGGTCCAGTCGATGTACGGCACTAAAAACTCTAATGGCATGTCATCAAAAACCTGTAAACCCAAATCATTTGGTACAGGTGGAGTATATTCATCCCAGTCAATTTTTTGTTTGTTTGCACGTGCGTGTTCTAATGTTAACCATTTAGTTTGTGCACGACGACCAGCATGAGCGACACGTACTTTTTCATAATCTGCACTTAACTCTTTTATAAAATCTTCTTTCGAATTTTCACTAATAAGTTTTTGCGCAACACCAACTGCGCGCGAAGCATCTTTAACCCACACA
The DNA here is from genome assembly GCA_030593785.1 of Gammaproteobacteria bacterium. Lineage (GTDB taxonomy): Bacteria > Pseudomonadota > Gammaproteobacteria > UBA6429 > Thiohalophilaceae > JAGLTQ01. The sequence continues at coordinate 1,577 of JAUVGM010000344.1, forward strand.
TTTGCGCCATGATAGTGTTGATCTATTTTAACCGCAGTATGTGCTTTTGATGTTGTTGCACCGCCAATCATCATAGGAATTTCAAATCCAAGACGTTCCATTTCTTTGGCCATGTGCACCATTTCATCTAATGATGGTGTGATTAATCCACTTAAACCTATGATATCAACATTTTCTTCTTTGGCTTTTTCTAAAATATCTTTAGCTGCAACCATCACACCCATATCTATAATTTCAAAGTTATTACACTGCAATACCACGCCAACAATATTTTTACCGATATCGTGCACATCGCCTTTAACTGTTGCCATTAAGATCTTACCGTTACTTTGTACGGCGCCATTTTTTTCAGCTTCAATATAGGGCATTAAATATGCCACGGCTTTTTTCATAACACGGGCAGATTTCACCACTTGAGGTAAAAACATTTTACCGTCACCAAATAAATCACCAACGACATTCATGCCGTCCATGAGTGGGCCTTCAATTACTTCAATCGGTGCTGCAAATTCTTTGCGCGCTTCTTCAGTATCCTCTACAACATAAGTATCAATACCTTTTACCAGGGCATGCTCAATACGTTTTGCAACAGGTAATTTGCGCCATTCAAGATCTGCTACTTTTTTCTTAGTAGAGCCGTCACCCATAAATTCTGCTGCAATATCGAGTAAACGTTCAGTTGCACCGTCATCTTTATTTAAAACAACATCTTCAACTGCTTCGCGCAATTCTTTTGGTATGTCATCTAAAATGGCAAGTTGACCAGCATTAACAATACCCATGTCCATGCCGGCCTTAATCGCATGATATAAAAACACGGCATGTATTGCTTCACGTACTGGATTATTACCACGGAAAGAGAAGGATACATTTGAAACGCCGCCACTGACCATTGCATGTGGTAAGGTATTTTTAATCACACGTGTTGCTTCAATAAAATCAACACCGTAGTTATTGTGCTCTTCTATACCTGTTGCGATTGCAAAAATATTCGGATCAAAAATAATATCTTCCGCTGGGAAGTTCACTTCTTCAGTCAAGATTTTATA
>JAUVGM010000233.1 GCA_030593785.1 Gammaproteobacteria bacterium
GATAAAATACTTGACTAAAACGCTGGGTTTTGTTATTTTTATTTCACTAGGAATATCAGATTTTACTTAAATACGCGGAGCAATGCAATGAGACTAACTACCAAAGGACGTTACGCTGTGACTGCGATGCTTGATTTAGCATTGCACTATAAAGATGGGCCGATTACTTTGGCTGATATATCTCAACGTCAGGGTATTTCTCTGTCATATCTTGAGCAATTATTCTCACGTTTACGCAAACAAGAGCTCGTTGACAGTACACGTGGACCAGGTGGTGGTTATCGCCTAAGTCGCGATTCACATGAAATCGCTGTTGCTGATGTTATTACTGCAGTTGATGAAAAAGTTGAAACCACACGTTGTGGTGGTTTATCCAATTGTCAGGATGATAGCCAATGTTTAACGCATGATTTATGGACCGAATTAAGTACTCAAATTCATGATTTTTTGATGGGTATTAGTTTGGGGGATTTAGTTGAACGTAAAGGTGTTCAGGAAGTTGCAGCACGTCAACATCAAGTAGAAGCGAATTTTGCTGGAAATACAACTGAAGTTACAGCTGTTAATTCGTAAATAAACATCCTCCACGGCCCTGGCGTACATGGATGTGCCATTGAGATAACGTATTACAGTATTAAAACCAATTTTCTAACAGCGGAATGTAGAATTTGGTTGGAGAAGTTATGAAAACACCGATTTATTTTGATTACTCAGCAACTACACCGGTTGATAAGCGTGTTGCGAAAAAAATGTGTGATTGTTTAACAGAAGATGGAAACTTTGGTAACCCGGCATCAAGCTCACATGAGTTTGGCTGGAAAGCAGAAGAAGCTGTTGATCAAGCACGTAAAGATGTTGCTGATTTAATTAATGCTAATCCAAAAGAAATAGTTTTTACGTCTGGTGCAACTGAGTCAGATAATCTTGCCATTAAAGGCGTCGCTCACTTCTATCATAAAAAAGGTAAACACATTGTTACCTGTAAAACAGAACATAAGGCTGTTTTAGATACTTGTCGCCAGCTTGAACGTGAAGGTTATGAAGTGACTTATCTTGATCCAGAAGACACTGGTTTAATTGATTTAGATACATTAAAAGCTGCGTTACGTGATGACACAATTTTAGTTTCTATCATGCATGTAAATAATGAAATTGGTGTTATTCAGGATATTAAAGCGATTGGCGAAATTACTCGTGAACGTAAAATTCTTTTTCATGTAGATGCTGCACAAAGTGCCGGTAAGGTGCCGATTGATATGGATGACCTTAAGGTTGATTTAATGTCATTCTCTGCACATAAAATTTATGGTCCAAAAGGCATTGGTGCTTTGTATGTTAGCCGTAAACCACGTGTTCGCCTTGAAGCGCAAATGCATGGTGGTGGGCATGAACGTGGTATGCGTTCAGGAACTTTAGCAACTCATCAAATTGTTGGTATGGGCGAAGCGTTCCGTTTAGCAAAAGAAGAAATGGCTGCCGATAATGAACGCATCCGTATGTTACGCGATCGTTTATTAAAAGGTTTAGAAGGTATTGAAGAAACATATGTTAATGGCGACATTGATCAACGTGTTCCGCATAACCTGAATATTAGCTTTAACTTTGTTGAAGGCGAGTCTTTAATCATGGCATTAAAAGAGCTCGCAGTTTCTTCCGGTTCTGCATGTACATCGGCAAGTCTGGAACCATCTTATGTGTTACGTGCATTAGGTCGCAATGATGAATTAGCGCATAGCTCAATTCGTTTTTCTCTGGGGCGTTTTACAACAGAAGAAGAAATTGATTATGCAATAGCAAAAATTAACGACAACATTGGTAAGTTACGTGAGCTTTCTCCTTTATGGGAAATGTTCAAAGACGGTATTGATATTAGTGCGATTGAATGGAACGCGCATTAATTTAGAAAATTAAGTACAACAATTATTTGTTGTTCAGTTTATTAAATATAGATTTGAATAGAGAGGCAAGCAGTCATGGCATATAGCGAAAAAGTGATTGACCATTATGAAAACCCACGTAACGTTGGTTCAATGGATAAAGATGATGCAAATATTGGTACAGGTATGGTCGGAGCACCAGCTTGTGGTGATGTTATGCGCCTGCAAATCAAAGTATCAGATGATGGCGTTATTGAAGATGCAAAATTTAAAACTTACGGTTGTGGTTCAGCGATTGCTTCAAGCTCATTATTAACAGAATGGGTTAAAGGTAAAACTTTAGATGAAGCCGGCATGATCAAAAACACTGAAATTGCGAATGAATTAGAATTACCACCAGTAAAAATTCATTGTTCTGTATTAGCAGAAGATGCCATTAAAGCAGCGATAGACGACTACAAAAGCAAGAAATAATAAGGAACTGTGAGAAGCCAGATTACGGCGTTGAAACCCGCCTCAAAATGCTCATGTACTAATCGTACACTCCGCTTTTTCGTTGGGCTTCGCCTTGTACTCTGAATTCTCACAGCCCCTTAAGTGTTAATAAGAATTTTTAGGATATATTTAAATGGCCATTACTTTAACTGAAACAGCAGCTGAACGAGTTAAAGCCTTCCTTGATAATCGAGGAAAGGGCATTGGCTTACGTTTAGGTATTAAGACCAGCGGTTGTTCTGGAATGGCTTATGTTCTTGAGTTTATTGATGAAGTAGCTGAAGACGATAAGGTTTTTGAGTCACAAGGTGTGAAAATTATTGTTGATGCAAAAAGCCTGATTTATATTGATGGCACTGAACTTGATTATGGTAAGGAAGGTCTTAATGAGGGCTTCCAGTTTAATAATCCGAATGTAAAAGATTCGTGCGGTTGCGGCGAAAGCTTTACCGTATAAATAACGACTATTCCTGCTATGGCACACTCGCAAACTCATTTTGAGTTATTTGAACTGCCTGTTTCCTTTGAACTTGATCTGCAAGATTTGAGTCAGCGTTATCGTGACTTACAAAGCGCAGCACACCCGGATAAATTTGCAACGGCTTCTGATCATGAACGACGTTTGTCTGTAGAAAAGGCAGCGGCAATTAATGATGCTTATCAAATATTAAAGTCCCCGCAAAAGCGTGCACGTTACATGCTGGAATTGCAGTCGGTTTCATTTGATGATGAAAAAGATATGGCGCTTGATCCTGCTTTTTTAATGGAACAAATTGAATTGCGTGAAGCGTTGGGTGAACTCAATAAAACAGATGATCCTTTGGCTAACTTAAATAAAATTATGGCGGATATTAAAAAACGTATTACAAGTGTACTTGATAATATACGAGAACAATTAATATCAGATCAACTGGATGAAGCACAAAAAAATAGCGTTAAACAACTTATACATAAAATGCAGTTTTTAAATAAACTGCAACAAGAAGCAGAATATCAGGAAGAGAGTCTGCTTGATATTCTTTGAATACGTTATAATTTAAACCTGACTAACTTAAAAGAAACGACTGAAAAATTATGGCCTTGTTACAAATCAGCGAACCTGGAGAATCTACTAATCCACACGAACATCGTTTGGCCGCGGGGATTGATTTAGGTACAACAAATTCTTTAATTGCTACCGTTAAAAGTGGTTTGGCTGAAACGCTTGCAGATGAGCAAGATGAGCATACTTTGCCTTCTGTTGTGCGTTATACCGAAAATGGAATTGTTGTCGGTGCAGTGGCAAAGTCGGCTGCTGCAGAAGATCCATTAAATACGATCAGTTCCGTAAAACGTTATATGGGACGAGGTCTGAATGATATTAAAGAATTAGGTGGACGTCGTCCTTATGAATTTGTTGATATAGATTCAGCAGTGCCTCGTATTCATACCGTTACTGGTGATGTCAGTCCGGTAGAAGTTTCAGCAGAGATTTTAAAATCACTAAAACTTCGTGCGGAAGAATCGTTAGGTGATAGCTTAACGGGTGTGGTCATTACAGTTCCAGCTTATTTTGATGATGCTCAACGTCAAGCGACTAAAGATGCAGGCAAGTTAGCAGGGCTTAATGTTTTGCGTTTATTAAATGAGCCTACCGCTGCAGCCGTTGCTTATGGATTAGATAAAAAAGCGGAAGGTATTATTGCTGTTTATGATCTTGGTGGTGGAACCTTTGATATTTCAATTTTACGCTTAAATAAAGGCGTTTTTGAAGTGATGGCAACAGCAGGTGATACTGCCTTAGGTGGCGATGACTTTGACTATGCTATTGCTAAATGGATTATGCAAGAGGCAAATATTAAAGATGATACCAGTCATCATCAAATGCGCCGCTTAATGCGTGATGCCTGTGCTGCAAAAGAAATATTATCAAGCTCTGATATCGCCAAGTTAAATATCGAACTGGATGATGGTTCAAACTGGAGTGGTTCATTAACACTCGAAAAATTTATTGAACTTGTTACGCCTTTAATTCAAAAAACGTTATTACCTTGTCGACGTGCATTACGTGATGCTGGCGTTGACGCAGCTGAAGTACAA
>JAUVGM010000139.1 GCA_030593785.1 Gammaproteobacteria bacterium
TAAAAAAACGTAATCTAAATTGAGGGTAAAAAGATGGAAGTCATTTTATTAGAAAGAGTTGCTAACTTAGGTAACCTGGGTGATCGTGTAAACGTTAAAGCCGGTTACGGTCGTAACTTTTTGGTACCAAGTAAAAAAGCAGTTCCTGCAAACGCAGCAAACATTGCTGATTTTGAAGCACGTCGTGCTGAACTTGAAAAGGCGGCTGCTGAAGTATTAGCAACTGCTCAATCTCGTGCTGAAGCAATTGCTGGTGTTGGTGCTATCACCATTAAAGCGAATGCTGGTGAAGAAGGTAAATTATTCGGTTCAATCGGCGTAACAGATATTGTTGAAGCAGCCGCTGCAGCAGGCATTACTGTTGAACGTCGTGAAGTATCTTTACCAGAAGCGATTCGTCATACAGGTGAGTTTGAAGTGTCATTCCAACTTCATTCAGATGTAGCACAGGCTATTCAACTTACAGTTGAAGCTGAATAAAGCACGACTAAAGCTATTTTTAGCAGCCAGTGCTGCGTTGTAAATGTGCTCATGTACTCATTGTACTCATCGTACATTCCGTTTCTGCGCGCATTTACGCCTTGCTCTGACAACTAAAAAGTAACTTTAGACGCACTTAGCTATTTAAGAAAGGCTGGTTAATTTTTAACCAGCCTTTTTTTGTCTAGTTTGGGGAAAATTGGGCCATTTTTGTCGGAGTGATTATGCTACTCTTTTAGTTCGTTATTTACCCTAATTGAGAATTAAAGAAGCACAATACTGACTTGATAATTGTGTACTTATTCCCCCTCCCTAAGGGAGGGGGCTAGGGGGAGGGGATATACTGATCACCCCACCCTAACCCACCCCATCAAGGGGAGGGGATAAATCTTAAGATATTAAAAAAGAGACTTTGCTCTAATGCAACAAGACGTACCTTCATATTCTGATTCATCATATCAGACCGATATCGAAACAGAATCGCTAAAGTTACCGCCATATTCTCTTGAAGCAGAGCAGGCGGTGTTGGGCGGTTTGATGATTGATAACAGCACCTGGGATCAAGTTTCAGATGTGGTGATGGAAGCAGATTTTTACCGTCAGGATCATCGATTAATCTATAGTGCTATTTTTAGTTTGGCGGAAGAAAATAATCCTTATGATGTTGTAACGCTATCTGAATGGTTAGATTCTCGAAATGAATTAAATAATGTTGGTGGCTTGAGTTACTTAGGCTCGCTGGCAAAAAATACCCCGACCGCAGCAAATATTAAAGCTTACGCGAAGATCGTTCGTGAGCGTTCTGTTTTACGTCAACTGATTCGTGTTTCTACTGATATTGCAGACTCAGCGTATAACCCGGATGGTCGTACTAGTGCTGAATTACTTGATATGGCGGAAAGCAAAGTTTTTGAAATTGCTGAAAAAGGTGGCCGTGCGGATGGTGGTTATGAAAAGATTCAGGATTTATTAGTTAAAGCCGTTGATCGTATTGATGAGTTATACCAAAGTGATACAGCTTATACAGGCATACAAACAGGTTATGATGACTTTGATAATATGACATCGGGCTTACAAAAGGCCGATTTGGTTATTATTGCCGGTCGTCCTTCAATGGGTAAAACATCGTTTGTAATGAACCTTGTTGAAAATGCAGCGATTAAGCATAAACAACCGGTCGCTGTATTTAGTATGGAAATGCCTGGCGATCAATTAGTCATGCGGATGATGGCATCACTAGGTCGAATTGATTCAAATAAAATTCGTACTGGTAAGTTAGAAGATGCTGATTGGCCACGTTTAACTTCAGCGGTGGGAATTTTAAATGAAGCCCCGATTTTTATTGATGATACGCCAGGCTTAAACCCGATGGAAATTCGTTCGCGTGCCCGACGTATTCATCGTGAACATGGCCTTGGTATGATCGTCATCGATTATTTACAGTTGATGCAATCAGCAAAAGGCAATGGTGAAAATCGTGCAACAGAAATTTCTGAAATATCACGTTCACTTAAAGGTCTGGCTAAAGAACTTGGTGTACCTGTTTTAGCTTTATCACAGCTTAATCGTAGTCTGGAGCAACGTCCAAATAAGCGTCCGATTATGTCTGACTTGCGTGAATCTGGTGCGATAGAGCAGGATGCTGATTTAATTGTCTTTATTTATCGTGATGAAGTATATAACGAGGATAGTGAGCAAAAAGGAACGGCAGAAATTATTATTGGTAAACAACGTAATGGTCCCATTGGTATGGCACGATTAACATTCCTTGGGAAATATACACGTTTTGAAAGTCACTCTAACACTGGTGGTTATAATGAGGATTATGAATGACGACAAAAGCCGTTATTGATCTCTCCGCATGCCGACATAACTTATCTGTCGCAAAACAAGCCGCTCCAGATTCAAAATGTATCGCCATTATAAAAGCCAATGCTTATGGTCATGGTATGGTACAAATTGCAAAATCATTAACAGATGCCGATGCCTTTGGTGTTGCGCGAATCGAAGAAGCAGTCACTTTACGTGAAGCTGATATCACTAAACCTATATTACTCCTCGAAGGTTTTTTCTCAGAAGAAGAGCTTAATATAGTACGTAAACATAAAATTGATACCGTTATTCATAATGAAAGTCAGCTTCAATTACTTGAACAATCGAGGGGTGAAGCTGTTTCTGTAATTATCAAAATTGATAGCGGAATGCATCGTTTAGGTTTTTCTCCGAAAGAATTAAAAAATATTTCTCAGCGCCTGGAAAAATGTGCAGGCATTAATAAACCCGTTAAGTTTATGACACATTTTTCTAATGCCGATGATAAGCATGATGAAAAAACATTAAAGCAAATCGATGTTTTTTTTCAAAGCCTTGATGATGTATCTTACGATGAAATCAGTATTGCAAATTCTGCCGGTATATTAGGCTGGCCACAAAGTCATGCTAACTGGAACCGTCCAGGTATTATGCTTTACGGTGTTTCTCCTTTTATAAATGCTAAGGCAGAAGATCATAATTTAAAACCTGTCATGACTTTATCATCTCAGTTAATTTCTGTTAAGCCTGTTAAAAAAGGTGATGCGATTGGTTATGGCGGCACTTATGTATGTGAAAAAGACATGATCGTAGGAATTGTTGCCATTGGATATGGGGATGGTTACCCTCGTCATGCAAAAACAGGCTCGCCGGTTTTAGTAAATGGTAAACGCTGTTCTTTAGTAGGACGTGTTTCTATGGATATGATTTGTGTTGATCTTAGTGAACAACCTGATGCAAATGTTAATGATCCCGTAATATTATGGGGCAAAGGTTTAGCCATTGAAGAGGTTGCTGAATCAGCCGATACAATAGCGTATGAGTTATTGTGTGGTGTGACGAATCGAGTTGAGTTTAAATATATAGATTAGTTATGAATTAACACCGCGTCAGGCTAATAATACCCTCTAATATATTTTATCTGAGGGGCACTATGAGCCTGGCCTACGTAAATCAAATTCACTTTGTAGGTCGGCTTTTAAATCGACGCCAATATTAAAATACTTATATTTAATAATAAAAAATGTATGATTAGTTTAGCGCTGTGTCAGGTTAAAACCTGACCTACATAAATTAAAATCAGCTTACCGTAGGTCAGACTTCAGTCTGACGCTAATATCAAAACCTCAACTAATCCGTTAGTTAACAGTATACTTTAATAACCAGTTTTGTATTATTAGTTTTCACCGCGTCGGGCTGATACCCTCTAATTTTATTTTATATGAGGGGCACTACGAGCCCGAGCTACATGGAGCAGATTAGGTTTTTATATTACTTCCAAACCACTTATCTAAATCCCATTCAAGAAATTCAGCATAGTTCATGTAGTGTGAACCATCACATGAAAAAGTTAGTCCAACTATTCCGTTAACAATATTGAAAGATGCGGAACGTAAATAAACTGTTTCATCCATGTTTCGTAATATTTTTAACATATCCATTACTTCGGCAATTTTATTTTGAGGCACAGTTGCGATATCTGGATATTCTTGTCGTGAGTAGGCAAGGCAACGTTCAGGATCAACCAGATCCTCCAGCATGTGAATATGATAATCGTACGGGTTTTCCATAGACCAAAATGAAACTCGTGAACTTGAGTAATGAATCTTGCAGTGAAAAATACCGTGATACTGCATCATTTCTTTAATGATTTCAGTTACATTATCCAGTTGTTTATCCATTGCACTTAGAACACGTTCCTGCATGAAGAGTGTGCCACGAATTGCAGGGTCACCTTTATATTGCTGCCACTTTGTTTCTGCTGTTTTTAGTGTTTTATCAATGGGGAGTTTATCAACATCAAAGTCTGCGGCAATAAACCCTAAAACCTTATCTCCATCAGTAACAGATTGCATTACTGTGATACATGACTTACCGCTATGTGTACTGATATAAACGGGGGACATAGTAAACCCGTTATAAGGCAGTGTTTCCATATAAGGTCTTCCAAGTAAAACACGTCCTCTTAATGTTGAGTCTTTTGTGTGGGCTTCAATATTTGATGAAACCAGCTCACCAGCAGTATCAACTGTATAAATAAGATCGCAGTGAGGCATCATATTAAGACTGTCTTGTAATATCTTATCCAGCTCTACAGTATCATTCCAGGCATATACACATGACTTTGCTAATGCCGTAAGTAAGCCTTCAGAGCGTTTGGCTAAGGTTTTTTTCTTGTTTTTGATGATATCTTTGAACCAGGACATTTTATAATCTCATTTTTGTTTTGTCTTTGCGAAGGAATAACATGATTGACGCAATCTCATAGGGGGGAAGTTCTAAATTGGAGATTGCTTCGCTTTGCTCGCAAAGACAGAAGTACTAAATTTGTAAGTTCTCATTCTATCTCATCCGTATGACAAAGGCATGAAACAGTTTCACAGATTTTGTATTTTAGAGAGATTTATTCGTGTTAGTATCGAGAATATTTTATTACCTAAGAATATTTCACACATGGCAAAAACCAAAATATTATACAGTTGTACTGATTGTGGTGCTGAGGCTCCAAAGTGGGCAGGACAATGCGGTGACTGTGGTTCATGGAATACCTTAGTGGAAATAACGTCTACACCAACGGCATCATCTCGCACAACGCGATATGCAGGGTTTGCCGGTGAAGCTAAAGGCTTAAAAGTTCAACGTTTGGATGAAGTAAGTACCGATGATGTTGGTCGCTTTAATACAGGCAGCGCTGAATTTGATCGTGTTTTGGGTGGTGGTTTGGTTACCGGTTCGGTTGTTTTATTAGGTGGTGATCCTGGTATTGGAAAATCTACATTGTTATTACAAATATTGACTCAACTCGGCGAGTTAAATCCATTATACATAACAGGTGAAGAATCATTACAACAAGTGAGTGCTCGTGCTTCACGTTTAGGTTTGAAAACAGATTCATTAAACTTATTAATTGAAACACGTGTTGAAGATATTTTAAATACTGCTTTAAAAGAAAAACCTCGTGTTATGGTTGTTGATTCAATTCAAACTATATATACCGATGAATTACAGTCGGCTCCTGGTGGTGTTGCACAAGTTCGTGAAAGTGCAGCATTATTGGTTCGTTATGCAAAACAAACTCAAACAACAATATTTTTAGTTGGGCATGTCACAAAAGAAGGAACGTTAGCAGGGCCACGTGTTTTAGAACATATGGTTGATACAGTTCTTTACTTTGAAGGTGACAGTGGCAGCCGTTATCGTTTAATTCGAGCAATCAAAAATCGCTATGGCGCTGTTAATGAGCTGGGTGTTTTTGCGATGACAGATAAAGGCTTGCGTGACGTAAGTAATCCTTCAGCCATATTTTTATCACAACATGCTGAAGATGTTGCGGGTAGTGTTGTCATGGTGACATTAGAAGGTAGTCGTCCGTTATTGGTTGAAGTACAAGCGTTGGTGGATGAAAGTCATTTAAGCAATCCTCGCCGTGTAACGACGGGTTTAGAACATAACCGTCTTGCAATGTTACTTGCTGTATTACATCGGCATGGTGGCATCGTAACTTATGATCAGGATGTTTTTGCCAATGTGGTTGGTGGTGTACGTGTTACAGAAACCGGTGCAGACCTCGCCGTTGTGCTTGCAATAATGTCGAGTTTAAGAGAAAAAGTGATGCCGAGCGATGTGATTGTCTTTGGTGAAATTGGCTTAGCTGGAGAGATTCGTCCGGTGCCTAATGGTCAAGATCGATTACATGAAGCCGCTAAACATGGTTTTAAACGTGCGTTGGTTGCTAAAGGTAATGCACCACAAAAACCAATTAAAGGAATGGAAGTGATTGCAGTTACTCGTTTAGATGAAGCTCTAAACGCGATAGATTAATTTGAATGCACCAGCTCAGAAAGCTCTCGTTCAAGTAAATTTTCATTACCTAAATTGAGCTCAACGATACGTCGTAAGTGAGTTGCTGTATCAATATCCATGTGTTCAGTTTTAAAGCCGATATGTTCTTTTTCATGATGAACTTCAACAACGTCTAAATTTAGTTGAACTTCCTCTCCGGCTAATTCTA
>JAUVGM010000325.1 GCA_030593785.1 Gammaproteobacteria bacterium
CTTATCGGTTTAATGGGCGCAGGTAAAACCACCATTGGACGCCAAATTGCCAGCGAACTCTCGCTTGAATTCTTTGATAGTGATCATGAAATTGAGAACCGGACCGGCGTTACCATTACTCATATTTTTGATATCGAAGGTGAAAATGGGTTTCGTAAACGTGAAACTGCAATGTTGGATGAATTAACTGACAAAAAAGGTATCGTTTTAGCCACTGGTGGTGGTGCCATTTTAAGAGCTGAAAATCGGCAATTTCTCATGTCCCGCGGTACAACAATATACCTCTACGCCAATATTGATACTCTGCTCGAGCGTACATCTAAAGATCGTAATCGACCTCTTTTGCAAACCGAAGACCCTAAAGCCAAGTTGGAAGAATTATTAGAAACTCGAGACCCGCTATACCGGGAAACAGCAGACATTATTATTGATACCGGTAAAGATAGTGTACGTTTAGCGTTAAAAGAAATTTTAGAAAAACTACAAGAATCTTAAGCAAATAGATCTTAACGCTTAAAGCACTCCGCATTTTCCTCAGTTTCATTTATAATTACTTTATCAGACACGATTGAATACGGTACTAAAAATGAAAACTCTACAAGTTAAACTTGGTGAACATGGCGAACGTAGTTACCCTATTTTCATTGGTCAGGACTTACTTGCAAAACCTGAACTTATTGAACCTTATGTCAAAGGTAGCCAGGTTCTGATTGTTAGTAATGAAACAATTGCTCCGCTATATCTCAATAAAGTTAAGAGCACCTTTAGTGCATATGATGTGCAAACCGTTATCCTTCCTGACGGTGAGCAATATAAAAACCTTACTGAATTGAATGCCATCTTTGATGCTCTGCTTAGTGCAAAATTTGATCGTACCTGCACACTGGTTGCCCTGGGAGGTGGCGTAGTCGGTGATATGACCGGCTTCGCAGCAGCGTGCTATCAACGTGGCGTTAACTTTATTCAAATTCCAACTACATTACTTGCCCAGGTGGATTCTTCTGTTGGTGGTAAAACCGGTGTAAATCATCCTCAGGGTAAAAACATGATTGGCGCTTTCCATCAGCCATGTTGTGTTATTGCAGACTCTGATACTTTGAACACCCTGGAAGATAAACAACTCAGTGCCGGCATAGCTGAGGTAATTAAGTATGGCCTTATTCGTGATATGTCTTTCACAAAATGGCTCGAAGAAAATATGCACAAGTTATTAGAACGTGATCCCGAAGCATTATCATATGCCATTGAAGTTTCCTGTCGCTGTAAAGCAGAAATTGTTGCTGAAGATGAAAAAGAAAGTGGAGTGCGGGCTCTACTTAACCTAGGCCATACTTTTGGTCATGCCATAGAAACCAGTACCGGTTATGGAAACTGGTTACACGGTGAAGCTGTGGCAACAGGCATGTTAATGGCGGCCGATTTATCTATGCGTATTGGTAATATCAGTATAAAAGATGTAGAACGCGTTGATAACCTGCTTGATATGGCAATGTTACCGACACGTGCACCTCACCATATGGATTACGAGCATTATATTGAACTAATGGCTGTCGATAAAAAAACACGCGCAGGAAAGATTAATTTTGTTTTATTTAACAAGTTAGGCGATGCCATGGTTACTAATGATTTTGACCATGATTTTTTACGTGAAACTATCGAAGCACATCGTGCCATCGATGGACAATAAAGGATAAAGATGAATGTCAGAACTTGCACCCTACGCAGCAAATAATGATTCATCTTTAGGTCGACGTTACCCTGAAGAAATCCCCAAACATCGCAGTGAATTCCAGCGAGATCGTGATCGTATTATCCACTCAACCGCTTTTCGACGCCTGGAATATAAAACTCAGGTGTTTGTAAACCATGAAGGTGATTTATTTCGTACCCGATTAACCCATTCTATTGAAGTTGCACAAATGAGCCGCACCATTGCGCGCGCCTTACATCTCAATGAAGACTTAAGTGAAGCCATCGCGCTTGCACATGATCTTGGGCATACACCTTTTGGCCATACTGGCCAGGATGCACTCAACGAATGTATGAAAGATTACGGTGGCTTTGAGCATAACCTGCAATCATTACGTGTTGTTGATGAGCTTGAAGAAAAGTATGCAAAATTTAATGGCCTCAATCTTACCTTTGAAAGTCGTGAGGGTATTTTAAAGCATTGCTCAATAAAAAATGCAGAGCAACTTGGTGATATTGGTTTACGTTTTATAAATAAAACTCAACCTAACATTGAAGCACAAATAGTAAACCTTGCAGATGCTATTGCCTATAATAGCCATGATGTTGATGATGGCCTGCGCTCTGGTTTTATAACGATAGAGCAATTACGCGAAACCAGATTATTTAAAATACTTTATAGTAAAGTCGAAAAAGATTATCCAAAACTTGATAGCAAACGCACTATTTATGAAATTGTACGACGAATGATTGATGAGCAAATTAAAGATTTAATTGCAGAAAGCTCTCAACATCTCTTTAAAGCAAACCCACAATCTATTGAAGATATTCGCCAGTATAAAGGTAGTCTGATTAGTTTTAGTGAAGACATGTTAGATATGCACCTGGAATTAAAACGATTCTTAAGAGAAAACTTATACCGCCATTATCGAGTTCATCGTATGAGCCATAAAGCGGGCAATGTTATTACTAAGCTATTTCAGTCGATGTTGAATGATCTTCGCCTTATGCCACCTGAATACCGCGAAAAAGCGCTGTTAGAAGAAGAAAAAACAGCTGAAAGCGGACGCGCACGTATTGTTTCAGATTATATTGCCGGCATGACCGACCGCTATGCAATTAAAGAATATAAGCGCATTTTTGACCCAACTGAATTGACCTGATTGAATTAGGAAGTTGACCTTATGATGATAAACTCATACTAGTATATTATGCGTATATATATGCAAATACCGGCGATAGAAGAAAAGCCTCCACGTTATTACCAATTATTATTATTGGAAGATTTATTGGATGGCTGGACTTTAATCCGGG
>JAUVGM010000282.1 GCA_030593785.1 Gammaproteobacteria bacterium
CGAATTTCATCATCGCGACCAATAACAGGATCAAGCTTGCCTTGCTCAGCACGTTCAGTTAAATCAATGGTATATTTTTCGAGTGCCTGACGCTGTTCTTCAGCATTGGGATCGTTAACCGACTGGCCACCTCGAACATTCTCAATTGTTTTTTCCAGTGCTGCTTTATCTGAACCCGCTGCACGTAAAATATCGCCAAGAGTACCTTTATCTTCAATCGCAGCAAGTACAAATAGCTCACTCGAGATAAATTGGTCTTTACGTTGTTGCGCAAGTTTATCGGTAAGATTTAATAATCGGGAAAGGTCATTAGAAAGGTGCACATCACCCGTTGCATTTTCAATTGATGATAAGCGATCTAATGCTTCACCGATTTGTGAACGTAAGATATTTACATTTACACCTGACTGAATGAGTAAGTGGTTTACTGTTCCACCCTCTTGATCAAGCAAGGCACTCATCAAATGAATGGGTTCAATAAACTGATGATCTCGACCTACAGCAAGACTTTGTGCATCTGCTATTGCTAGCTGAAATTTACTGGTCAGTTTATCCATGCGCATAATTTATTATCCTATCAGAAGGGTTAAAAATAACTACATCATATATAGGGGCATAATTTAATTTTTCAAGTTTTAGCTATTTTTTGTCTGCGCACGATAGGGATGAATCACATCCAGTGTCAAACTTACCCCTGGAGACTGAACAATACGAATGTGCTCACGTTTAAATTCGCGCGCATTTCCCAGGCCACAGGAATGCGCCAACGAATTAACTTCATAACACATCCAGTGTGCGTATTGTTTGACCCGCTCAGCTTTATCTGCAACCACTAAACCCCGTTGACGATATTTGCTGTGTGTCGTTATACCTGTTGGACAAGTATCTTTATGGCATTGCATGGATTGCACACACCCTAATGAGAACATAAATCCACGCGCACTAACGACAAAGTCTGCACCAGCACATAAAGCCCAGGCAACTTTTGCTGAATGTACCAATTTGCCTGATGCAACAATTCTAATCCGTTCACGCAATCCATATTCAGATAAAACATCGACTAAAAGGGGTAACGATTCAGTAATCGGCAAGCCAACATGGTCAGATAATATTTGTGGTGCAGCGCCAGTTCCACCTTCACCACCATCAACAGTAATGAAATCAGGGGCATACTGCATGCCACGTTTTAAAATAGCTTCGCATAAATCTTTGGGAAATTTATCTGAACCTAAAACAGACTTAAAACCAACGGGTTTGCCGGTAACATCACGTACCCGATTAATCATATCCAGAAGATCATCTGCACTACGAATTTCTTTATGACGATTGGGGCTACTGGAAACTTGCCCTTCAGGAATACCTCGGATTTGTGCAATTTCAGCAGTTACTTTACCACCCGGTAACACACCACCACGTCCCGGTTTTGCACCTTGTGACAATTTAATTTCAAAGGCCTTCACATGTTTTGAGACGGCACGCAGCTTTTCATCACTCAGATTACCGGCTTCATCTCGCACACCATATTTTGCTGTTCCAATCTGATAAATAACATCACATTGTCCTTCTATGTGATACGGTGAAATTCCACCCTCACCTGTATTCATCCAAATACCGGCTTTTCCCGCTCCTTTAGATAAAGCGCGAACAGCTGCAGCAGAAATGGCACCGTAGCTCATACCTGAAATATTAAAAATTGATTTTGCTTCAAAGGGATACTTGCAATCTGGACCAATTACAATCGGTTGAACGTCGGTAAACTCTTCTTCGAGCATGGGGTAAGCGGCATTAACAAAAATAATTGAACCGGCTTGTCTTAGATCATTGGTTGAACCAAAGCCCAATAAGCCACCCAGTCCTTTTGCTGTACGGTAGATCCAACCACGTGTTGCACGATTGAAAGGAAGTTCTTCACGATCATCAGCAAACCAATACTGGCGAAAATATTCGCCCATGTTCTCGAACATATAACGAATATGACCAATGATGGGATAGTTTCGTTGTATGGCATGACCTTTTTGCAGTACGTCATGAAAAAACAACCATACAAGACCTATTATTAATACGTATAATAAGTACAGGGCTCCATCTGACCAGGTAAAACTCGTAAAGAAATTTTCCAACATGGATACAACCTCCCTTTGTTATTTATTTTCTTTTTTGTATCCGGACCTTGTTACTCTTTAAGTGATAAGAATAGCGCAAGTCGAACTAAACCGTCTTCATCTGTTTTATTCACACAATCTAATTCTGGCATTACATATAAACGACTCTGACTTGGCAATAAAAGAGCCGTCACGGTATGACCCTGACCACGCATTCCCTCAACCCGTAATGCTGTTATCGGCACTTTAGCCAATTTCGCTAGTTTTATTATGCCTGCCTTGAGCTTTCGCAATGGTCGACCTGTTCGGTTAATGCCCCCTTCGGGAAATAAGACCACCACTTCTCCATTATGTAATGCCGTTAATGTGGCGCGAAATGCCGCTTCAACACGCCCTGACCGTGCCACGGGAATACAACCCGCCGCTCGAAATATCCATTGCAGTCCAAACCGCTCATACTCTTCTTTTGCGATCATAAATCGAATGGGATGCTGACAAGCAGCCACAATTAAAAAAGGATCAAGGCCTGAAAGGTGGTTACAAGCAAGTAAGGTTGGACCATTATCTGAAACGGGAATGGGTTGATAAATAAAGTGATGAAAATGGCGACAGTAAATTCTAATCCAACCATCTATGACATTAATAATAAAGTGATCCCACTCTGCCACATGATTTTTATAACCAATAAAAATAAAACATGAAAACAATACACAAACTATAACGACTAAAAACTCAATCATGCACAACCTTTCTAATTTTTAGTTTCTATTTTTTCTTTCAAATAAATCATTTCGCCGACTGACTAATCGATCCAGGAATAACATTCCATCAAGATGGTCTATTTCATGTTGTACTGCGCGAGCTTCAAAGCCTTCCATTTGGTATTCATGTTGATTTCCATTTTCATCTAACGCATTTAATATAATATTATCAGCTCGAATCACATTACCGGTAAAGTCAGGCACAGACATACAGCCTTCACGTCCCTTTTTCATTCCTTGCCAATCTAAAATTTCAGGATTAATTAAAATAAGATGTCCATGGTGCTTAGCTTTTTTAAGGCGAGGATAATTTGAAACATCAACGATAACGATGCGTTGCATAACACCTACTTGTGTTGCAGCAATGCCTACACCACCCGGGCCGGCGATCATTGTTTCATCGAGATTTTTAATAAACTCAGAGAGGTTTGAGTCAAAAGAAGTAACATCTGCAGCAACTTGCTTCAGACGAGCATCCGGATAAGTGATGATATCCAATACGGTCATTTTCTTTAACCGATTAATGTATCAATTTCGACTAACTCTGCATCAACAGCATCTTCTTCTTTAACAATTTGTAATGCAGATTCCAAAGCCTTAACACCTTCCGTTGCTTCGCCTTCAATATGCATAATATAAAGTGGTTTTTCTTTATCACCCGCCACATCTGATTCCAGGTCAAGAATATTTAACCCTGCTTCCGCCAACACGGTTGTGACTTTACTTACAATGCCCGCTCGATCAGCACCATAAACTGAAATGCG
>JAUVGM010000302.1 GCA_030593785.1 Gammaproteobacteria bacterium
GCACCGAGACACGCATTCACAACAACCGTCATATTAACATGTTCACTCACATAAAAACCCATGATCAAACCGAGCATAGTCAGTGCGCCATCAAAACCGTTAACAATAAAGTAGCGCCGCGCAATACCATTTGCGCGGCCAATCTTGAGTAATAAATTCAGCTTCTCAAACATAACATCCGTCGAGGCAATCGATCATTTATTCCTGTCCACTCTCAACTTCTACTTCATCAATACTATGAACAGTGCCCCCCATATTTGATATCGCCTCAGTAATCTCGTTATAGCGCAAGTCTTGTCCTTCTATATCTATGACCACTGTTTCGGTTTTCTCGTCTACTTCGATCACTGTCAATTTAACCAGGGTACCAGGAGACTGTTCAGCAATGGCAGAAGTGAACTCCAAACCATTAGGTTGATGAGGTTTAAGCACGTCGAGCACTATTCGTTTAACGTATATCATGATGCACCTACTATGTATTGTTATTACTTTGTCTAACCATAAATAGAAATATAATATAATCAATCAAGTTTTATACTTTTTATCCATCTTCAGCCAGTTGTAAAATAGCTACGTTATAACCTGCCTGCCAAAAATTATAATGATCAGACAAATCGACCCCAAGCAAAAAACTTGTTAATGAGGGTCAGAGCACAATTATTAGAAAAGGGCTCTGACCCCATTTGTTTCTGACACCTATTACTTTAAAAAGAATTAAAGGGCTCTGCCCCCTTTAATTGCATAAGGTATAAATATTTTTTCTAGCCCATGATCTATTATGTTCGCTATGTATAGCGGGCTACGACCATAATTGTTTTTATGGTTCGGGTTAGCATGTGACTTCAACAAAGATAGCACTCCATGGTATTTTCCATTTGCATTCATAGCGGCTATCCATAGCGGGCCATTACCTTGTTTATCATATAAATTGACATCTGCTTTATATTCAAGCAGTAAGTCAATTGTTTCAAAATGATTGCTTTTCGCAGCAAAATGCAATGCTGTCCAGCCATTATTATCCTGAATATCAACATCAATACCTTCACTCAACATTTGTCTTATTAAATGATAAGCAGCATTGTTTGCTGCATGATGCAGTTTATTTCTGCCTAACTCATCAATAGTATCGTCAGCATTTCCATAATGTACATTACTCGGCATCACTCTTATCCATTATTAATTAAACTAATACAAAAAGGAAAATATCATTCCACTATAACCACAATTACAATTACAATTAATTATAGTCTATCCCCTATTATTATTTTAATTGGGGTCTGTCCCCTATTATTAATCTATATTAGAAACAATTGTGCTCTGACCCCATTTATTTCATAATCAATGCTAGTATCTAATATCAATCAAAACGGATTAGATTTTTTATATGACTGAACACAGGCATTCTCATCGAGTTAATTTTGACAGCATGGTTGAATTTAAAACTAGCGAGGTCAAACACATATGTGAACTTGTTGATATATCAATTCAAGGTGCCCTCATAGCGGCCTGTTCAGGTGCAACACCTAAATCAGGTACTCCCTGTCAA
The DNA here is from genome assembly GCA_030593785.1 of Gammaproteobacteria bacterium. Taxonomy (GTDB): domain Bacteria; phylum Pseudomonadota; class Gammaproteobacteria; order UBA6429; family Thiohalophilaceae; genus JAGLTQ01. The sequence continues at coordinate 1,547 of JAUVGM010000302.1, forward strand.
CTCACAATCAGCCTTAATGATGCCGCTGAAAACAAAATTATCATGATAGGTACTGTTGCACGTAAAATAGAAAATCGCGTCGGCATTCATTGTGAATCCATCGATGTAGACAGCATGACTCACCTACGCAAGCTGGTTGAATATAATCTTGGAGATGTTGAACTGGTAAATCGTGATTTTGATGCGCTAGTTCATAATAACTAGCTAGATATAGAATTTAATGGGCTCTGCCCTCTTTATCCTGATTTATCTCTATAGTCTCTTAGCCAAGAGAAACCGCCTGCGGACGACGCACTTAATGCAAGTATGATTACAACAATACCCATTAAGGTTAAACTTGAATTTTGTAACGCAGAATACATCATGCCACCAACAGTAATAAATCCCACAGTAAAACAATGAAACCATACTTTTATATTGGTATGCTCATTAGCAATATCTGCTGTGATATACCCACCGATGAACATCACAACCACTAAAATAGGTAAAGCAAGTAAATATCTAAATATACCAGAGATGTCTTTTAAAAAAGGAAAATCGGTTGCCAGTGCATTATAGCCAACAGCTATAAATACATATGCCAGTTGCAACATAAGAAGCGCAACGACAACAAATAAACTACCAATAACAATCGCTTTTATACTTCTCATTAGCTTTATCCAAATTATCTAGATGACTGAGTTTATAATTAATTACCGACTAGTAATTAGCTGCAATCTCAGACTCGACTAACTGCTGAAGTTGCTGATAGCCAAAATGAACCAGCGGCTTTCCATTAACAAAAAAACCAGGCGTCTTGCTAACTTTAAGCTGTTTTGCATCTAGCATATCCAGCTTAACTCGCCTTGCAATCTCAGCGCTCTGGGCATCCTCGTTTAACTTCTCCATATCCAGACCAAGCCCATCAAGTTGTACCCAAAACTTTTCTGGTCTGGAGACATGGTGTTCGATCCATGCGTCTCTAGTCTGGTAGGCCCGTTCAAGCGTCATCCTAAAACGATTCTGCAAGCGTGCAGCTTCAAAGATTTTGACGATGACATCTGAATTTTGGTGTAGCGGTAAGTAGCGCAAGACTAAATTAACTTTACCCGGATTATCCTTCATCAACTGTTTTACAAAAGGATAGAAAGCACTGCATGTGCCACAAGCCGGATCAAAGAACTCAACAATAGTGACCTTCGCATCAGGCGGCCCCATTTTCGGAGAGTAATCGCGCTGCACATGCTCCATTTTTTCCAGCGAAGCACTGCTTAGTTCTTTATCTTTCTGATTGTTATAGAGGGTAGCCGCCACTATAAAAAGCACAACAAACAAAATCGCAGTAGCGACAATAATTATATTTTTTTTCATTAATTAAACCTTTTTTCGAAAAATAAGTAGAAGCGTAATAATGGCACTATAAGCAAAAATAGAGAGCATTGGAATGGTGACAAAACCCATAAGTTCCAGATTGATTTCTGCACAGGACAAATCTTTACTACACGGTTGTAGAGATTCTGGAATAAAACCCGAATATACTAGGTAGTGATAGATAGCAAAGCCCAAACCAATAACAGCCAGCGGGAGAGTATAACGCACCACGGAACGATCGAGATGAAATAGTCCAACTAGAAACAACACCGCTAACGGATAGATAAAAATACGTTGCCACCAGCAAAGAACACAAGGTTTTAAACCCATGACCTCACTAAAGAACAAGCTACCAAATAAAGCAGCCATAGCAATTAACCAGCAGATGAATATCAACACC
>JAUVGM010000249.1 GCA_030593785.1 Gammaproteobacteria bacterium
AATCATAGTGCCCCTCATATGAAATATATTTTGAGGGTATTAATCTGACGCAATGCTTAAATAAATTACTTATCTTTTGATAAGCACACTATATGATAATGAGAGAGCACTTTTAACAAACTCTCCATCCTAAATAAGCGATCCTAATAGCTGTACATATTTAACCTGTAGGATGGATCAAGGAATAACGTGACGGATCCATCATATTTTGTTAGTTCCGTCACGTTGTGACTTGAACTAACCTACATTAAAGTAATCTAGAATTTGGAACTTTTATTAAGTACATTAGATCACTCGGTCATTACCACCATCAACGGGTACTTGTGAAGCTGTTGTTTTTGCAAACAATGGCCCACACATTTCAGCAACTAACTCTGCTACATCATGACTGGTCACTTCGGTTTTTAAAACATTATTTGTTTTGTATTCATCTACAGTGAGACCGTAATGTTTAGCACGTGAGTTAAGCACTTCTTCTGTCCATATACCTGTATCAAACACGGCATTCGGATGCACTGAATTAATGCGAATATTGTCCTCACCCCACTCCATAGCTGCAATACGAGCAACTTGATTTAAAGCGGCTTTTGAAGCGGAATATGCAGCAGCACCGGGCCCTGGTGCGGGAACATTTTTAGAACCAATAATGACAACGCGACCACCATTCGGAGCAAGGCAAAGATAGGGATGGGAAATATTCATTAAAGCTAAACTTGCATCAAGATTAACGGCCATCACCTTACGCCATTCTTGCATATTCAAATCAGCAATCTTACAACCTCCAGGAAATATGCCAGCATTAAGAACCAACATGTCTAATCCACCAAAAGAGTTAGCCGTTTGTTCTAATGCATCAGCAAGTGCTTTCTCCGACGTTACATCACAGATAATCCCAAGGTAATCTGCACGTGTGTAGTTCGTTTCGATATCTGGATTAATATCGAGTCCAACAACCGCGGCACCACGTGCAAGTAAAGAATCTACACAGGCTTTCCCTATTCCAGATGCTGCTCCTGTAACAAGAGCAACCTCGCCACTGAACATTGGTGACTTGCCAGTCTTACTTAATTTAGCTTGTTCAAGATCCCAATACTCAACATCAAAAATATCCTTTGCAGGCAAAGCCTTGTATCCACCCAACAATTCTGCTCGTTGAATGGTTCGCATTGTGTGCTTATAAATGTCTGCAACAATGTTTGCATCTTTAATTGAACGGCCGATGGTACACATTCCTACTTCTGGATCGAGTAAAACCCTGGGAGCAGGATCTAACATGGTTTTATGTTCATTCGCCAAGGGTTCATTTTCATTAAAGTATTTTTGGTATTCACTTACATAAATATTTATGTCTCTTCCTACCATTGGCAAACGTTTAGTGCGAATGACATGATCAGGCGTTGCTGGGCCTTGATTAGCAATTTTATTTAAATCTGTTCTTGAGACAAAACTGATTGTTTCAGCATCAGAATGTCGTGACATGATCATTGCATGACCTGCTACATCAGATACCTGTTGTCGTAAACCTGCTAATTTTATTCCAAGATTGTTTACAGCAGGAACCGAAACTACTTCAAGTTCCCATGCGCCTTCAGCCTGTAAATAGTCTTCCGCCTTTTGTACTAAATCGATCATGCGATCATAAGATTGTTTTGCGCTATCACCGAAAGAAAAAATTCCGTGGTTTAATAAAACCATTCCTATAGTATTAGCGTTGAAGTTATCTCGAAGTTGTTTCGCACAAACACGCGCAAGATCAAATCCTGGCATAACATATGGCACAATGATGACTTGTTCCCCATATATCTGGCGTATTTTTTCTTCACCATCAGGTGAATTAGTAATCGTTACCACGGCATCTGCATGGGTATGATCAACAAATTTATGCGGGATAATGGCATGTAATATTGCTTCGACCGATGGAGTTGGTGCCGAAGCCCGCGTCATATGCGTCACCAGTTCATTCACCATTTTAGGATCGGGGAGTGAGGATAATTCTGCTAATCGTTTTAAATGTTCCAGATGAACGGGGGCATAACCTTCTGCTTCAATAGTTTCGAGATCCCAGCCACTACCTTTAACATAAAGTATCTCTTGCTCTTCGCCAAAGAGATTTTTCTCAATAACTTTAACTGAGGTATTACCTCCACCATGCAAAACCAATGACTTATCTTTTCCTAGTAATCGTGACGAATAAACACGTAGTGCAACATCATCCGAAATATTTTTTACTTCTGTTTCATTCCAAAGATTTTTCATTTTTGTGTTCTTTTAGTTTTGTTAATATTTAAAATTTCAGATTTAACTTGTAGGTCGGCCGCACCGTGCTCAACTAAAAAATATTTTATAATAGGGTACCAGGCCGGCAAGCTACTCTCATGGTAAACCTAACTAAGCGATCCTAATGCCAGTCCACTTTTACTTTGTAGGATGGATCAAGGAATAACATGACGGATCCATCATTTTTTGTTGGTTCCGTCTCTTTGTTCCTTGAACCAACCTACATTAAAGTGATTTTGTATTCGGACCTGTTATTTGGGCTATTCAATTACCGCATAACTATAATGTCGGGCTAATACCCTCTCAATATTTCTTAAGGTAGGGCACTATGAGCCCGACCTACAAGTACAGTATGTAGTGTTAATTAAGGCCCAGCTGCGCTTCTTCCAGTTTTTTGATTTTATCCCGCATATTAGCTGCTTCTTCAAACTCCAGGTTTTGCGCATGTTTGTACATTTGTTGTTCCATTTGTTCGACTTTTTTATTCATTTCTTTAACGGTTAACTTTCCGTACTCTGCTTCTTCTTCGGCAACTTTGGCATAACGTTGGCTTGATTTTCCATATGCCCCTTCCATTATATCGGCTACTTTCTTATTAATGGTGGTCGGTGTGATACCGTGCTCTTTATTAAATTCAGTTTGCATTTTACGGCGGCGTTCGGTTTCATCAATGGCTTTTTTCATCGATTTGGTGATTTTGTCTGCGTATAAAATTGCCATACCTTTTGCATTTCGAGCCGCACGTCCAATGGTTTGAATGAGTGAGCGTTCTGAGCGTAGGAAGCCTTCTTTATCGGCATCGAGTATCGCGACCAGAGTGACTTCGGGAATGTCGAGACCTTCTCTTAATAAATTAATACCAACCAAAACATCAAAATGACCTAAACGTAAGTCTCGTAAAATTTCTATCCGCTCGACGGTATCAATATCAGAATGCATGTAACGAACACGTACACCGTGATCACCAAAATAATCGGTAAGATCTTCTGCCATCCGTTTGGTTAAGGTTGTAACGAGTACCCGCTCATTAATTTCTGCGCGTTTGTTTATTTCGGAGAGAAGATCATCTACTTGAGTCGTTGCAGGTCGAACCTCAATAGTTGGATCTAATAAACCTGTTGGTCTTACAACCTGCTCTACAATCTCACCCGAATGTTCTTTTTCATAATCTGCCGGGGTTGCGGAAACATAGATTGTTTGTGGAACGAGCTTTTCAAACTCATCAAATCGAAGCGGTCGGTTATCGAGTGCAGAAGGTAAACGGAAACCATAGTTAACCAGATTTTCTTTACGCGAGCGATCGCCTTTATACATAGCGCCAATCTGCGGAATGCTAACATGAGATTCATCGACTATTAACAAAGCTTCATCGGGTAAGTAATCAATAAAGGTGGGAGGTGGATCACCCGGTTGGCGTCCCGATAAATAGCGCGAGTAGTTTTCGATGCCATTGCAATAACCCAATTCCAACATCATTTCGATATCAAATTGACAACGTTGTTCCAGGCGTTGCGCTTCGACCAGTTTATTATTATCACGTAAATAAGCCAGACGTTCTTTTAACTCCGCTTTAATCTGTTCAACCGCATTTAAAATGTTTTCACGCGGTGTTACATAATGAGTTTTAGGATAAATAGTTGTGCGTGGAACTGTTTTTATGACTTCGCCTGTAAGCGGGTCGAAATAACTGATCTTCTCAACTTCATCATCAAACATTTCAACCCGAACAGCATCTTTTTCTGAGTCTGCCGGGAAGATATCAATCACTTCACCCCGCACTCGAAAGGTACCGCGTTTTAATTCGGTATCATTTCGTGTGTATTGCAGCGCAGTTAGCTTTTGTAAAATTTTACGCTGCCCTATTTCTTCACCTCGATTAAGAATTAAAACCATTTCTAAATAAGCTGAAGGATCACCCAAACCGTAGATAGCGGATACGGTTG
>JAUVGM010000034.1 GCA_030593785.1 Gammaproteobacteria bacterium
TCCTGGTTGATGATGCCACGGTTGTTGTTGAAAATATTTTCCGGCGATGGCTGGAAGCAGGTAAAACATCCGTTGAAATTGCTATAGATGCTGTTCGTGAAGTGGGTAATCCGACCATACTTGCAACGTTGGCTATTATTGCTGCAATGTTACCAATGGGGTTTGTTAGTGGTTTAATGGGGCCCTATATGAGGCCGATTCCGGTACTGGGTGCATCTGCAATGTTCTTCTCACTCATTGCTGCATTTGTTTTTGCTCCCTGGTTTGCAATGCGAGTACGTCCACAACTTTCTGCATTACGTAAAGCAGAAGAACGAGAAGAAAAAGTCAGAGTATGGATTGGTAAAATATATCGCCCATGCATGCGGCCTCTTTGTAATAACCGGACATATGGTTTGTTGTTTTTATATAGCCTGGTTGCTGCAACATTTCTTGCCTGCTCACTTTTCTATTTTAATATTGTAACGGTAAAAATGCTGCCGTTTGATAACAAGCCAGAGTTTAATGTTGTTATTAATATGCCTGAAGGAACAGCTCTGCCTGTTACTGCTAATGTGGCACAGCGTTTAGTCAGTGAACTTAAAGAAATTCCTGAAGTGACATCTATCCAGACTTATAGCGGTACAGCATCCCCCTTTAATTTTAATGGCATGGTGCGTCATTATTTTTTACGTAAGAAACCCTGGCAAGCAGATATACAAATTATGTTGCTGGATAAAGATGACCGTGAACGTAGCAGCCATCAGATCGCTGAATATACCCGGCATTTGTTAACGCCTATTGCTAAAGAAATGGGTGCGCGTATCCAGGTTGTCGAAATGCCACCTGGCCCTCCAGTATTGCAAACTGTTGTAGCAGAAATTTATGGTCCTACTGCTGATGTGCGTCGTCAGAATGCACGAGACATGACAATAATGTTTGAGCTGGCAGAAGGCATCGTTGATGTCTATAATTATTTAAGTGAACCTCATGAGTATTGGCGTTTTATTGTTAATACTGAAAAAGCAGTACGTCGAGGTATTTCTGTTGATACGATTAATCAAAACCTTGCCATGGCCATGGGAGGTTATAAATTAGGTGATATCAAACGTAAGGTTGTGCTTGAACCTACCTTTATTATTTTACAGGTTCCTCTATCTGTTCGTTCTCAAATTTCTCGTTTAAAGAATTTACCTATTATGAGTTCTGATGGCACATTAATTCCATTGACGGAGTTAGGTCATTTTGAAAAAGTTCTTGAAGATGAAGTTATCTACCACAAAGACTTGCGTCCTATCGAATATGTTACCGGTGAAATGGAAGGCAGGTTAGGTGCACCTATTTACGGTATGTATGGTGTAGAAGATCTTTTAGTAGATTATAAAACACCTGATGGTGTCACTATGACGGGTATGCCATGGGGTTTAATAGGACCGCCTGAAGATGATAGTAAATCTGGTTTTGAATGGTCAGGTGAGTGGACGGTGACATATGAGACCTTCCGTGACATGGGTGCCGCATTTATGGTTGCACTGGTTCTTATTTATGGATTGATTGTTTGGGAATTCAAAAACTTTACCATTGCTGGCGTCATCATGGCACCGATTCCTTTAACGCTAATTGGAATTATCCCTGGTCACTGGATTCTCGGTGCAGAATTCACGGCAACATCAATGATTGGATTTATTGCCTTAGCCGGAATCATTGTTCGGAACTCTATTTTGCTTGTAGAGTTTGTAAACAATGAAGTTGCCAAAGGAACTGAAATTGTTGATGCGGTTATTGCTGCAGGACAAGTAAGAATGCGTCCTATCTTTATTACGGCTTTAACATTAATGGCAGGTGCTGCCGCTATTCTTAATGATCCTATTTTCCAGGGTATGGCAGCAGGTTTGTTGTTCGGCACAGGTATAGCAACAGTATTGACGCTCATCGTTATCCCTTTGGGCTGTATTAGTGCAGGCAAACAATTTTACATAATGAACGAAATGCCTGTTCCTGAAAAACTGGAAAACAATAATGCAGATTCTCCTGATTCTTCTGTAACAAAAAATATCTGGAATAAAACTGCAAGCGTAACGGCTTTCATCTCTTCTGTTTTACGTGGTATGTATATGTTGGCGCGTACAACAATAGAAGGTTTTCTTAAACGTAATAATGTCGATGAAGCTGAGTCAAAACCCGTTAAGACAAGTGAAAAGAAAACAAGTCGTAAAAAGAAAGCAGTAAAAAAAGAGAAGGTTGTTAAAGAAGAAATAGTAGATGACATTACAGAAGAAACTAAAAGTGAAACAGAAAATACTAGCAAGAAAAAAGCAAGTAAGCGTACAACCAAGAAAAAACGTCGTGGAATAAAATTGAAAAATATTGGACAAAAACAAGAGAATAAAGATGATGAAAAGTAATAATCGATTATACAAATATGTAATTATTCTATCGGCTTTAGGTAGCGCTTCATTTGTGTTTGCAGATGAAAATAAAGCTGTTGATAAAAAAGCAGCTCTTGCTGAAATGCCAGCAGCACCATCAGGTCCTTATCGTTCTCAAGGAGTTGCATCTAAAGCGCTTAAACAAAATAAAAGTGTTCAGGCTCAAGCTCCAAAAGTAATGCCGCAACCACGCATGCCTGTACCAAACATGAATCAAAATAGATCACAGCCAATGCCTGCACCGCAATGGACACAACGCCCACCGCAACCACGCATGCCTGTACCAAACATGAATCAAAATAGATCACAGCCAATGCCTGCACCGCAATGGGCACAACGTCCACCACAACCGCGCATGCCTGTACCGAACATGAATCAAAACAGATCACAGTCAATGCCTGCACCGCAATGGGCACAACGTCCACCGCAACCGCGCATACCTGTACCGAACATGAATCAAAATCGGCCACAGCCAATGCAAGTTCCAGATTGGGTAAAAAATCCACCATACGGCCCTAAGCCTCCTGCATGGGTAACGAACCCACCGAAACAACCAATGCCACAACAAAACTGGAATAACAATTTTCGACCACAACCAGTGCAAGTACCTGATTGGGTTAAAAATCCACCTTATGGCCCTAAACCTCCTGCATGGGTAACGAATCCACCACAACCACCAATGTATAGATATGGCCGTGTAATAAATCAAGCGAATAATAGATAAGTGAACGTGATGTATAGAAATATTATTTTTGGCGAGGGAGTTAGAACATGAAATCAGCATCTTACAGCACAACCGGTAAGTACATACTGAGTAATACGTTTATGTTTTTACTTTTATCTACTGCAACTATAAAAGTAGTTGAAGCAGGGGACTCTTTGTCATATTCCCCCGATCAATTGCCAAGACATTGGAACGTATTAATAAATAAAACACATCAGCAAAATAAAAGGTTTCGTCAACCTGGCTTTTCAAGACCTTTGCGCAGTCATATGTGGGGCGTTGCTCCCGTGGCAGAGAAAAAATCACGGCGTACATATCGACCTGAATACAATACAAATTCACATATGGTGAATTATTCCGGACAAAATATTTATCGTGGAAATTATTATTCAGCGATGAACGGATACGGTTTAGCGAACCCATACAATTCACCTTTGTTAGTGCCAGGTTTAATGCCCGGGCTTGGTGCGCCAGGTATTCCTTTTATGACAAATTCATATGGAAGTAACCCATACATGGTTGGCAGGCCATTTCCTGGTTATATGTGGTGAGGGTAACTAATTATATAAATATTTAACTTTTGTTAAATGTTTGAAAGAACAGCTCAAGCAAGAAGTCAAAAGTATTCTTGTTTATCTGTATAGGGCGGTGAATGTAACACTCGGTGTTCATTGCTTATTGAAATACAAAAGAGTGAAGGCGGCATGGTTTCCATGTCAATGTAGTATTACCTTCTAATAATGATTAAGGAGAAGGGAAATGAAAAACGTACGTAAAATAATGAGTGTTATGGCACTTGCAGCAGTAGTTGCATTACCATTTTCAGCTGCCGAAGCTTGGTGGGGCCCTTTTGGAAACAATGGTTGGGGCAACAACAACAACAACGGCTGGGGCAATAACGGCTGGAATAACAACAACAGCGGTTATGGCAATGGCAACGGTTGGGGCAACGGCAATGGCTGGGGTGACGGTAATATGTCTTTCAGCATGGGTGGTAGTGGCCGAAGCAATGTTCAAGGTAATGGCTATGGCTCTGGTAATGGTTATGGAAATAACAATTACCGTGGTGGTTATAACGGTGGTTATAACGGCGGTTACAATGGCTATAACAATGGTGGCTACGGTGGCCCAGGTTATTATGCACCACCACAAGGTTACTATGGTCGTCCATACGGTCCTGGTCCTGGTCAAGCACCTGCACCTGCTGCACCAGCGAAGTAAGAAAATAAGCGTATTTTCGAATTTGAGTTATGCATTTAAGTGTAACTCGGATTCGAAACGCTTTACTTTAAATATAAATTATTAGTGGAGTAGGATGTTATGTCTACTTTGAAAAAAACAGGCTTGTTAATAGTCGGAAGTGCTTTGTCTTTATCAGCAAATGCTTTTGAAGTTGCTCAAGAGTTTTCAGCTGAAGCAGTACAAAGTATTCCTGGACGTCCAGCTATGAATGTAAAAATGTTCATCAGTAAAAAAGCAGTTCGTACAGAATCAACAATGAATGGAAATACGCTTGTTGAGATTGTTTATCCAAAAGAGAAACGACGTATATTATTAAATCAGCAGAGAAAAACGTATATAGAACAAAAAGCACAGAATATTAATACAACTAAATCTCGAAAGATCAGCAGTTCACCATGTAGTGGCATTATGAATGCTACGTGTCAAAAAATCGGCAAAGAAAAAATAAATGGCCGTGCCGCGATTAAATGGGAAATGACAGCGCAAATAAATGGTAGCAAGGTTAAAAGCTTGCATTGGTTAGACAAAAAACATCATATGCCTTTAAGAGTGCAACTTCATGATGGCACCATTTCAACTATGACTTTAAATGGTAAAGAAAAAATTAATGGCCGCAATACTGAAAAATGGATGTTTAGTGCAATACGACCAAATGGACAAAAAATTGAATCTCAACAGTGGTACGACTCAAAATTAAAAATGGTTATACGCGAAGCGTTGCCAGGCGGATATGTAAGAGAATTAAAAAACATTAAAGTTGCTAAACAAAATAAAAAGCTATTTAAAGTACCTTCTGACTATAAAAAAGAAAACACGAGAGAAAGAACGACACAGCAAATAATGCCGTCCAGAACTTTTAATCAAGGAATGAATAACCAGGGGAACATGAGCCAACACAGGGCTCGGTGATATTGTGATAACAGTAATTGCAAATTTGAAAGGTGGTTCGGGTAAAAGCACCGTAACCTTTAACCTGGGGCTTTGGTTACAGATGAAAGGTCAACCAGTGGTTGCTTATGATCTTGATCCACAGCAAACATTATCCGATGTTGCGGAAGTGCGAAGAGAGGAAGGATATGCACCGCCTCTACAAGTTAATCAGCCTCGCGATAGTTTAATTGACGACATGTTATATCATCCGCAACAAACCCAGGTGCTGGTTGATGTGGGTGCATCAAATATGGATGCGATGAAACAAGCACTTTCTATTGCAAATAGAATAATTATACCGGTGCCACCAAGTCAGCCTGATGTATGGGCGACACAACGGTTTTTAAATATTGTTAGTGAACTGGATGAAACAAATAAACCTGAAATGAGAGTGTTTGTAAACCGTGCGGATACACATCGTGCGATTAAAGAATCAGATGAAACAGAAGAAGTGTTAGAACAACTTCCTGGAGTGAAATTAATACCCCAACGTTTACATCAAAGAACTGTATATCGACGTTCACTGAGTGAAGGGATGTCGATATTTGAAATATCAAAACGTAGCAAAGCGGTGGATGAATTTAACCGTTTAGCAGGGATACTTTATCCCGATTTAGAAAATTGAAATGCTTTATAGATTAAGGATACGAACATGAAATTATTACGACATATACTAAGTCATCTATTATTAATTTCTTTTTTAGTGGCAGTGGTTTCTGTGTTTTATTATCGGACACTACTCTTACCAAATGAAATGGTTGGAAAAATCGATAATGTTGTTAATGATGTTTATCCACCTGCTTTGGCTTTCGTTTCTAAAAGAGAGTATTTTTGGTCGATAAAAGGTGAGCGAATTGTATCTTTTGATGATTTAAATTTGTTTAAAAAAGATGATGCAGCAACAAAAGAAGAAGTAAAGATTGCTGACGCTAAACCTGAAGAGAGTGCACAAAGTATTGTAGTAGAAGCAGCTAAGACCAATCTTAAAGAAGAAGTAAAAGAAGATAAAAAAGAGCCCGTTGAAGTAGCTAAGATTGATGTAGATGTGCCTGTGGAAAACCCAGCTAACACCAATAATGAAAAGATAGCAGAAGTCGTTGATGTCAATAAATTACCCTTGGAAGTGAAAGACAGTGATACAAGTTCAGAACGTGATCTTCTGATTGATGCAAGACAAGCATTTAACCAGGGAAAGGTTGTCGCTTCAGAAAAACTTTATATTGAATTAACACAGCTTGAGCAGGATAACCCTGACGCATATGGAGAGTTAGGTAATGTTTATTACTCTCAGGGAAAATGGGATAAAGCGGGGCAAGCTTATTATGAAGCGGCTGTGCGATTAATTGCTGAAGGAAAGTATAACCAGGTTTCATATTTACAGAGAGTCATTAGTGGCCTGGACAGAGAGCATGCAGAAAAATTATCTCAGCTTATGATGAGACGATAAACAGATTTAAAAAAGATATAAATTTTGAGGATGTGTAATGACTACTAATAAAACAATTCAGGATGAATCCGGAAGTGTAGAGAACTCTGAAGAAAACTCTTCAACATCTAAATCCAGTGATAAACCTACGTGGGAAGAAAAAAGAAATGGTAAAAGCATGGAAGCATGTATGGGGGAAAGCCTTGATAAGCTCTCAACCGCCTTTATGGAAAGCGCACGTCGCTGGGAAATGATTGTTTACCCTTCCTTATTTGCTTTCATTATTCTCGCTGCTTATGGTTTTTTTCTTATATACAGTTTAACGAAGGATGTTCATCTTGTTGTTCAGGATATGCATAAGATAACAGTAAGTATGGAAAAGATGGTTGTTAATATGGATGTAGTATCAAAAAATATGGTGGTAATGACTCAAACAGTTGATACTCAGTCTGCCAGTATGAGAGAGATGGTTTACCATGTCCGTGGTATGAATATGTCAATGAATCAAATGCGTTACGATATGTCGAATGTAAGTCGCCCCATGTCGTTTATGAATGATTTTTTACCGTGGTAGTGTAATTAAGTATTTAAAAGATATAGGGAGAATTTGATATGAGTGATGAAAACAAGAAACCAGATGCTGATGATAAGACTGAAGAAAAGTTAGAGGCAACGAAAAAACCTGCTGCAAAAAAGAAGGTGAAAGCTAAAAGCAAAGCTGCTTCAGCTGATGACAGTAACAAAAATAAAGTAATCGAAAAGCTACAGGCTATGGGTGTTATGTCAGGCGGAAATTCTAAAGAAGAACAGAAGAGTGATCCGGATAAAGGAGAGTTCTTAAAAATCGCAGTAGCGAGTGCGGTGGCGGTTCTTGTGGTTGGTTCCTTTGTTTGGGCGTTAAATAATGAAGAAAATAATGATCAGGCAGCATCTCAATTCAATAATGCTCCACAGTCCAGCCATCATGCAATGCAGTCAAACTATCCTTCTCAATGGGGACCTCATTCAGCGAACCAGAATAACGGAAGAAACTCTTCGTATAACAAAGCATCTTTTGAAAACAATAGAAAAAATTTCGAAAAGCAGCAAGAACGAATGAAAGAACATCGTGAGCAGCAACAAAAGTGGATGCAGCAACAGCAACAAAAATTTGAGCAACAACAGGCACAAAGACAGAAATGGATCGAGCAACAAAATAAAGCGCAGGCAGATTACCAGGCGCAACAGCAAAAATGGATTAACCAGCAGCGTGCACAACAACAGGCTCGTCCACAATTTCCTATGCAGCAGCAACAAATGCCTGCTCATCAGCAGCAATGGATGGAACAACAGCGCGCTGAACAAAAACGTTACCAGGAACAACAATTAGCTGAGCAAAAACGGTTGCAGGAACAGCAAAGAGCACAACAACAAAAATGGAGAGAGCAAGCTTACAATTCATACCCTCCACAAATGAATTATCAAGGTCAACCGGGTTCTCCCGCTTATAATAACGTGCCGGGTTATCAACAACCTGCACCATATAATTATTACGGGCGATAAAGTTAATTTATTTAAATATAGTGATTTGAGGTTGAAATGATTAAAAATACTCTCTCTTTTATTGGAGCTCTTTCTATTGCGGTAATTTTATGGGGGATTTATATGCTTGAACCCGCATATCATCGTTTTAATAGTTTTGATGAAAAGGCCTTTGATACATATAAGTCACTAGTAGATAACATTTTAGAAACAGGTAATGCTGCAGAGGCAACTGTTTGGAAAATGAAAGTTGAAGATGGTTTAAAGGTTGCAGATGTTGAAGAGGTTATGAAGTTTGTAGCTAATGAACACAACATCAAAAATGTAGGTGAGTTACCACTTTATAAACAGATTGAAGCAAGTACGGGTAAACCTTTTCGTTTTATGCAGATTTACATGTTCTGTAACGCTTTGACCGCTGCAAAAATGGTACGATATAGTGATGCCTTTTCGGCATACTTACCTTGTCGTGTAACTTTACTCGAAGATAAGGCCGGTCAGCTCTGGTTGTATTCATTGAATATGGATTTAATGATTCATGGTGGTACACCATTACCTGATGAATTGAAAAAAGAAGCTTTAAATGTAAAGAAAATAATACTTGATATCATGACTCGTGGTGCAAGTGGCGAATTTTAATTTAGGTGAGTTTTATGTCTAATACAAATGATACAAACTTAATGACAAGTGCTCAGGTAAAGAAACAGTTGAAATCTGTTAGTACCGAGAAGCTGGATATTAAAAATAGTTTGCTTAATATTGTTGAACAGTTTCAATGCTTGGATCGTATTGCAAAATCTGTTGGTTTGATAAAAGAAGGATTTTCTTTTGTTAATAGAGTTTCATGGAAATCTGTTTTATCAAAATTAGAGCAACCGGTTGATAGCGAAAACAAGAATGATATTGAGCTAAATTATATTATTGAAGCAATTTCAGAATCATCTAATCAGCTTGAGCATGAACTGATTCCTCAATTACAAAAGCTGCGAAACAATTGGATGTTCGAGGTTATGTTAATTGAGTTTGTACTTTTGAGTCTATTGGTATTGATTATTGCTGGTTTCACTCATCTTCAGGGATTGTGGACATTGTCGAATATCAATATTTCAGTACAGCCCTTTATATATGAAAGACCTGTATTTAGCTTAATAACAGGGGGGGGATTATTTATTAGTTATCTGGTAATGCATTTTAATATCCGAAACTTTGTAGCTGGCCAGCTCGCTGCAAAGTTAAAGAATGAGTCAACTGAATTTGATTTCGCGAATGCTTTTTTAAAAAATACACGCATACAGCATAGTATTTTTAGACCAGATATTATTGGCTGGAACAGGATGACAAAGAAACGTTTACAGAAAATTTAGTTTTATGGAATAAAAAAAGCCGCTTAAAAAAGCGGCTTTTTTATGTAACGTTTATCCTACCTGAACAGGTCAAGCAGACATTAAATTACATTGCGTGAATACGAGTATTCAAACGACTTTTATAACGTGCAGCTTTATTCTTGTGAATTAAGCCTTTGTTGCTGGTTTTATCGATAACAGAAACAGCAGCTTTATAAGCAGTTGTCGCTTCATCTTTAGTGCCAGAAGTAATTGCAGCCAATACTTTCTTAAGAGAAGTACGGAACATTGCACGGTAGCTCGCATTGCGTTGACGATGAGTTTCCGCCTGACGGGCACGTTTTTTTGATTGCGCTGTATTAGCCAAAGTAAGTCTCCTGACTCAAATCTGATACTGGAAAGCCGCGTATTATGGCGATTCCACTCCTATTCGTCAATGCTAATCTCAGTTAATTATAAGTAATTTAAATGCCTCTGGGTAGAAGCTATTTGACGTGTTATCCTGCTAACAAATCAAGTAAAAACAGTAGCTTACCTGATTAATTCTCACTTTTTAACTCGAATTATAGAGATCCAATGGGATTATTTAGATCAACAGCAATCGTCAGCAGTATGACAATGTTTTCACGGGTATTTGGATTACTGCGTGATATGGTTTTTACCCGCTATTTTGGTGCTGATGCAGGTACTGATGCCTTTTTAGTCGCTTTTAAAATTCCCAATTTTTTACGTCGTTTATTTGCTGAGGGTGCTTTTTCTCAGGCTTTTGTTCCCGTTTTGACCGAGGTGAAGGCTGAACAAGGAGATGAAGCAGTCTCTGAATTAGTCCGAAATACCTTAGGTACCCTCGCAGGTATTTTATTCATTTTATCCGTAATTGGGGCTACTGCGACTCCCATTCTGGTGATGATTTTTGCCCCTGGATTCATTGACCAGCCTGAGAAATTTGCGCTGACCACGGATATGTTGCGCATCACCTTTCCATATATATTATTCATGTCTCTGACGGCATTATCTGCTGGAATATTAAATACTTACGGGCGTTTTGCCGTGCCCGCATTTACCCCAGTTTTGCTTAACTTAAGCTTGATTGCAGCGGCTATATGGCTTGCTCCACTCATGGAAGTACCGATCATGGCCTTGGCGTGGGGCGTTTTTGTTGCCGGTGCAGCTCAGTTGGCTTTCCAAATTCCATTTATATTAAAGCTGGGTTTATTGCGTTGGCCACGTTGGGGTTGGAAAAATAGCGGTGTACGCCGTATCTTAAAACTCATGATCCCGGGAATTTTTGGCTCATCGGTGATGCAAATTAACCTGCTGTTAGACACCGTTATCGCATCATTTTTGGTAAGTGGTAGCGTGACCTGGCTCTATTTATCTGATCGTATGGTGGAGTTGCCATTGGGAATATTTGGTATTGCCCTGGCCACAGTTATTTTACCTAATTTATCGAAAAAACATTCAGCAGGTGATCCGGATGCCTTTTCTCATATGCTGGACTGGGCTTTACGCTTGGTACTAGTGATTGCTTTACCTGCAGCAGTGGCTTTGGCGGTGTTAGCGGGACCAATATTGAGTACATTGTTTCTTTATGGTGATTTTAAGCCGTTGGATGTAGAAATGGCATCCATCAGTCTATTGGTTTATAGCGGAGGATTAATGGGCTTCATATTGGTCAAGGTCCTGGCTCCGGGCTATTTTGCTCGTCAGGATACCAAAACGCCGGTAAAAGTAGGGCTCATTGCGATGTTTGCTAATATGGTTATGAACATACTCTTTGTTGTGCCTATGCTGAAATTGGGTTGGCCAGCTCCGCATGCCGGGCTCGCATTGGCAACAACTCTTTCTGCTTTTCTCAATGCAGGCTTGTTGTATTTGGGATTGAAAAAAATTGGTGTGTATTCCCCTCAAACAGGATGGTCAAAGTTAATTTTTCAGACAATTTTAGCCGCGAGTGTGATGGGGGGAATCATTTATAC
>JAUVGM010000207.1 GCA_030593785.1 Gammaproteobacteria bacterium
AGCTTCAATACTATCTTTTAGATTTAATGCCAATGATGAATCAATTTTAAGATAGTTAACATCAAGGTGTTTCAATGACTGGAAGGTGTTTTGTTCTGTGCCAAAGTTTTCCAGGCCGACACGACAATTAATTGAGCGTAAACCCTGAAAGGTTACTTTTGCTTGTTTAAGATAATTAAGTGCAGTTGCTTCATTAAGTGTAAATACAAGACTATCTGCATCAAGACGTAATGATTTCATACGTTCTCTGATCCAGGGTAAAAACTCAAGGTCTGTTAAAGATCCAGCGGATAGTTTGATAAAGAAACGAGTACTTGTGCCATGTTTCATTCGTTCTGCGAGCAACATAAATACGTGCGCTATAATCCAGCGGTCAACATAATTTATTAAGCCCATTTCCTCAGCCGCAGGTAAAAACTCGGTTGGTAAAATTTCTGAACCATCATCATCTGTCATTCTTACCAGAACTTCATAATGAGCACCAGCTTCACCACGTAAACTGACTACAGGCTGATAAAGTAAATGGAATTTATTTTCTTTAAGTGCAACTTTAATTTTTGTTGCCCAAGCACTATTTTGTTCTTTCTCTGCAAGCTCTTCAATAGCAGGATTAAATATACTAAATTGATTTCCACCTGCATTTTCTGCAGCAAGAGCACCCTTTTCTGCGCGAGTTAGAATGTCATTTAAATTACTTGTAGTCTCATTAATATTGGTGACGCCTACACTACTGGTAGTAGTAACAGATTTATTGTTTACTTCTGAAATATGGTTATGTACTAATTTACAAATTCCACCGGCTATTTTTTCGGCCTGGGCTTGATCGGCATTGTTTAATAACAAGGTAAACACTGCGCCTTCAAAACGAGCAAGTAAGCCGAGGTTGGAAACTTTTTCTTTAAGTAATGTTGCGATATCAGTTAGCACAAGATCACGTCCGGATATTCCAACATTACTTTTAATTTCTTCATACTTATCAAGCATTATATAAAGTAAAGCACCTTTAACATGGCCATCAACAGCACGTGAAATCATTTTGTCTGCTTGTTCTATGAAATAGGTATGATTGTATAAACCCGTTAACAGATCCTGTTTACTTAGTACGTTAAGTTGTTTTTCGAGTTCTTTACTTTGAGCCTGATCTCTTATGATAATCTGACTGCAAGATTCACCTTCCATACTTGCACTGGAAAATTCCATGGTGATATTGAATGTTTTACCTTCAGTATGCAGGCCTACAACATCGAGGTTATCATCAGTAATTTGTCCTTTCGCATAGCCTCGTAAAAATTCTTTTAATTTTACATGTTGATCACTCGTTACCATGTCCAGTATGGGCATGCCTTCTATATCTTCAAGGTCAGCATAACCAAACATTTTTAAGTAGGCATTATTTGCATATATGTGTGCACCATCATGTACGTATGCGATGGCATCACGCGAACTATCGATTAAGTTTCGAGTACGTTTTTCAGTCTCATGCAACAGTTTTTCATTTCTTCTTAATGTACGACGATTCTTTAAATCACTTAATTCACGTTGTACGACAAACTTAAGGCGATCACCTTGATCACTGGCAACAGCATCTCGCGCTCCCATATTCAAAACTTCAATGGCGGAGGCTTCCTGATTTTTTGGTGTAATAACAATGAGTGGAATATCTCGTCCAGAAGTGACTATGCGTTTGATAGCTTGTTTTGCAGTAAATAATGGAGTGGTTTGTTTTGCAAGAATGACATCAAGTGGATTTTCCTCAATCGCAGTTTCCATGTCTTCATCATCTTCAACACGAATATCACGAATAATATAGCCCGCTTTGCGCAAGATATTTACTAAAACTTCAGCTTCTTCTGATGAGTCAAATATGGTTAAAACTCGTAACAGTTTTTCGTTACTCACTTGCATTCCTTATGTTATTGCTCAAACGCTTATTTAAGCGGCTATTATGCTTATAAAACATATCGGCATGCAACTCTTTGACTTAAATGAATTTTTGATAAATATGGGTTTAAATTCAGGATTAAATAGAAGACCAGATATTATTAAAGTCTTGCTCTTTTTCTGCTTTTTTAACTTTTTCTGTGGGCTTGTGTTGCTGAATAATTTCAAATTCAAACTGGGCAAACAAACCTGTATTTTGTATCGATTTGGTCAAGGTAGCGGGTATTTCTTTACCCAACATATTGATGGTGATTTTGTTGCCTTCACGCCAGGGTACGGGATTAGTAATTAAACAGGCGGGTTGTTTAAGGTTCTTTAACTCAGGCAACATTAAAACACGTTGTAGTGGGGCATTAGGTGTGCTCGTCGCTCTGATGCCGATTGCAGCAGCATTAGGATTAAGCGTTTCAATCCCCATTTGTAATGTCTTATCGTGGTTGAATTTTAACCAGCGAATAACACCAATGCTCCAACGTTCAGCATGACCATTCATTTTGCGGCGAATACTCACCAGCTCACCCACCTGAGCCTTATTTTTTAGTTCATCTTTTTGGTTAATCATCACACCTTTGGCACCTTCATTAACAATGAGCCAATTGTCTGTCTGGTATTGTTTCTCTTCCGTTTTTATCTCTTCAACATTAATACGATTATTGTCTTGTAGACTCAGTTCTTGTTCAACCAGGGGTTCTAATCCTTTTGTGTCCGATGGGTAAATGAGCCCCCAGACATCATCAGACGTGGCGTTAGGATCCTTCAAGTTGAGTTTGATTTCTGTACTTTCAAAATGTGCGCGATCATTATATTTATTGCTGTACTTCCCGTTGTCGACACTTTGGGCTTTTTGAGTAATAAATTGATGTGCTGCACTTAAACCAATTGTGATTTTGACTTGCTCATTTTTGTTGCTTCGTGGGAAATGTCTCTTACTTGCCATCCCCCAAGCTATTAATAGCCGTTGCAGTAAATTATGAGCCAGGTCTGGACGAATATTATCGATGCTTGTTATTGTTGAAAGGCCAACATCTTCAGTATTTTTGAGCTCATATTCCAGTTTTTCAGCAATTTCATATGTATCAATAATTCGCACGGTACTCGCATCATCAATGCCAGCGTTTATTGCCAGCGACAGAGCGGAAGGAGGACATGGCTTTGCCAGGTTGTCTACAAACTTGTCAGCATTTTTATCAACAGCATTGATAGGATGAATAATAGGTTGGTCCAGCCAGCGTTCTAAAGCCGTGTAGACCTTACCCGCTTCTCCCTGACGTAGGTGATAGGGCGAGGCAAGCGATAATAATAATATTCGGGCATATTCGGTTGAGACAGAACTTTTAGTGCCATAAGCTCGTATCTCATCACGAATTTTACTTTTAAGTAATTTCCGCTTCTCTGCAAAACTGTAGAGCTTATGTAACTCTGTCCATGCAGTATCAGGAAAAGGTGAATAGGACTGATAGGATGTTAAAAAGCTCTGTCCCATATAATTAATACTACGATGGGTTAACATGGCCAACGGCTTCTTATCAAAAATCATCAAGTTATTTACGAGAAGATCTTCAAGAGCAATTTTGTATCCCGTCGCCATGCTGGAAAACAGCTCTTTGGTAATAGCGGCAATTTTCTGACTTTTTTCCGGTAAGGGTAAGCTTATTCCAATGAAGTGTTTTTTCATTGAGCGTGTTACGTATTCAAGAGGCTCACGCAATGTTTCGAGAAAGCGAATGCGATCCTGATACGGGTACGCAAGCTGGTTGGTTTGGTTTAAGACAGTATAAATTTGCTTGGCCGTTTCACCAAGATTTGCACGGGGCAGGGCATTAATCCAGACAGACAGTTTTCTAGGCCGTATATTAAAAGCCGTATTGTCTGGCAATGTTCGGTTTGGCACATCAAGGCCAATATTTTTGCCCACGTTGTCTAACTCCATGTTATTTCAGCAATTTGCGGGTTTTACCCTCTTCAATGATAGAAGAGAATGCTACTAAGGTAAAAGTCGCTTATTTTCGCTAATTATGGCATAAAGTAGTGATTTATGACTATTTTCAGAGCATTTAGCAGTGTTTTCGTGGGGTTTTTAAGGATAAACGGTGCAAAATGATGCAATTGAAAGTAGATATATTATAAATGGTTAATATATCCTTTCAAAAGGACAAAATATGAGTCAAAAAACAGCTGTTTTTGACTTTTCGCCTGCTTTCTCTTCAACCAACCTGGGAACAAGGTAACCCGGTAATTGATGACGTATCTCTTCAATTAATTGACAGGCTTTATCATGAGCAACATAAAAATGTTTTGCTCCTTGCACCTTATCGAGCATATGTAAGTAATACGGTAAGACATTATGTTCAAAGAGCTTCTTACTTAAATTTACCAGTGCAGCAGAATTATCATTTACTCCTGCGAGTAATACAGACTGGTTGAGTAAAGTTACATGGTGCTGATGTAATTGCTCCAGCGCAGAAGCAACATCCACGCTAATTTCGTTGGCATGGTTACTATGCAGAACCATAACAATTTTCCAGGGCAGAGAGTCAAGCCAGCTTAATAATTCATTGTTTACTCGTTCAGGCAATACAATAGGCTGACGCGTATGCAGGCGTAATGTCTTGATGTGAGAGATATTAATGAGCTTGTCGGTTAGATTTTTAAGTCGGCTTTCAGTTAAGCTCAAAGGATCTCCACCGCTTAATATAACCTCATGGATATCTGTATGAGTACGAATATAATCAACGGTTTCTTGCCAGTCTTGATCGGTACGATTTTCCTGATAAGGGAAATGACGGCGAAAACAATAACGGCAATGCACAGCACATGCAGCGGTGGTAATAATTAATACCCGGCCATGGTATTTGTGTAGCAGGCCAGGCG
>JAUVGM010000160.1 GCA_030593785.1 Gammaproteobacteria bacterium
GTAAGACATTATATCGAGGCTTGTAATGGACAATCGCGACAGCATTATCGACAAACTGAAAACATCCGGAGTTACACCAACGACTCAACGGGTGGAGATTGCACAAATTTTATTTGCGCGTCCGCAACATTTATCAGCAGAGCAAATTTTAGAAATGGTAAATGAAAGCAGCTCTACCGCATCAAAAGCCACGGTATATAACACGCTTGGTTTGTTTGCTAAAAAAGGTTTAGTAAAAGAAGTTATTGTTGATCCGACTAAGGTCTTTTACGACTCAAATGTGTCTAAGCATTTTCACTTCTTTAATACTGATACGAGTACACTGACTGATATTCCTGTGGACGCAATTAATTTTGATAAATTGCCTGAATTACCAGAA
Source organism: Gammaproteobacteria bacterium (assembly GCA_030593785.1). GTDB lineage: Bacteria > Pseudomonadota > Gammaproteobacteria > UBA6429 > Thiohalophilaceae > JAGLTQ01. Next base: position 380 of record JAUVGM010000160.1, read on the forward strand.
GGTACTGAGTCATCTGGTTTGGAAGTTATTGTTCGTATTAAAAATAGCTAAGTATATCTCTCCCCCCCCCCCACACATACATGCAGTATAGATTCCCCTGTTTTCAGGGCTGAATCAAAGATTCTGTGAGTTAAGTACGAATTCATATTTGAATTAACCGTATTTATATTTTACATTTTATAAATAAAAACTATCCTTAAGTACATGGAGTACTATGAACCGGAATAAAATTTTAAATTTGTCATGAGCCTATTTAGAAGAACAGAACAAGAAAAGAGAGAACAGAATGTCTCGGTGAATAAAAAGGCAGATTCTGTCTTAGGTGAGCTATCTGGTTTATCACTACCTTTTAAAAAAGCAGAAAAAAATGAACTGAATAGAAATACTATTATTCAGAAGTTAGAATTACACAAAAAACTCCCCGTTCGTGTATTGGAAGAAGCAGCAAATACATTACAAAAAATTAATCGAGTTTTACTTTCACCAAAACAACGAAAAGAGTATGCAGAATTACTCGCTTCATATATTTATCCGGTTGTTTTACTTTGGCATGACAAATATCAAAAACAAGAAAACAGTTTGCCGGAAAGTAATGGGAGACGGAGTGCGCTTGTATCGAGCATAGAAGCTATTCATCAGTTAACCATTGCTTATAAATTATTATTTAGAGACTATTATACTGACGATAAGAAAAACTTTAATAAAAATAGTAATTTCACCTGCCAATATGCTGCGCGCTCACTTGAGCTGATACGTTTAGAACAACGCTTACGTGCTCTTCGTTATCAAGGACTTCCTAAGGTTTCCTGGCAACACTGTAATCAAATATTTTTTTCACTCGCTCATCATGGCGCTATTGATGATGATTATGACGTGATTGGTCTTATTGGTATAAGAAAAAGTTCTGACAGATTACGAAAAGGTGGTGTTCCAATTTCTAATGTCAGAAGACTTTATCTATCGATACAGTTTTTTGGTTTGTTAGATGTAACTACATGGACAACACGGATGTTTAATATTCCAGATGCTTATCTCGATTTATTAGGCGGCGACGGCTTAAAAGTTATAGCTGATGATGGTAAGGAATTGAAACCGGGTTTTTTACTAACACATTATAAGAGTGACATACCTCCCGTATTTAAACGTACTGAAAACATGCCTTCACCATTAATTCAGTTTGATTACTCTAAGTTATATAATGTACTGGTCAGTGATCACAAAGAGATTGGTAAACAACAATTCATTAATGAATTTGATGATAGAAAATTTAGTCGTCCTTTAGCCGAAGTAAGGGAAGTTGATCGCGTTCCCTTAATAGAATTAATGATAATGGGGCTAACATCTAGAGAACGGCGGCAAAAACGACATGCTTCTTTTGATGAGTCCAGCCTAAGTGTTTACTTTGGCTTTCATGAAGTGAATCGGTTATTAAAAGATCTAGTTGCACCTGATCAAGCACGGGTTAAAGAATCAAGACAATTTATTGATACCCTTGCAATGTCATCTGCGCTGTTAGCAGAAGAACAAACTAGTCATATGGCTGCAAGTTGGGTTATTACTAATTTTAGTGCCGGTGGGTTATTAATTAGTACAGAAGAAACAGATTTCAGTAACCCGATTCAAATTGATATGCTTATGGCATTTACAATGCCTGAAAATAAGGACCATCCAATTTTAGGCTTTGTGCGACGATTGAATCGACCTGATTCGAAACACATAGAAGTCGCCGTTGTTCGTTTATCTAACTATGCAGAAACAGCTGGGGTGCAGGCACAAGGTGAAATGGATTCTTCGACAGCCAAAGCCGTTATTTTGATAAAAGATGTACGTGGTGAGTGGAATTTAATAGTCAAAACAAGTATGCATTATTCTAAAGGTGAACCCTTAAAACTGATTCGTGCGAATGGCTCACATTTACCTGTTCGGTTAGGAGACGTTGTTTACACTAAAAAAGATTTTAAAGTGTTTGAACTTCGTTCTCCTGGTCTGGAAATCGTCAAATAAATTTTATCACTGCTGTTCCGTTAACTCCCTCTCCCACTGGGAGAGGGTTGGGGTGAGGGGAACAACAGGTAACTCATTGTTTATTTATTCCCTCATCCTCGGCAACTGCTCCTGCGTTGCTCTACCTCCTGCGTCCTTGCAGTCGTAACCTTCTCCCTTGGGGAGAAGGAATTACTCTGATTCTCGAGTTGCATGATTTCATGTCCCGTGTATCTTCGAACAACTCAGGCACTCACAAAATCAAAGACTTACCAACCATTGTCATTATGTTAACGGGACAGCAGTGAAATTTTATGTAGGTTAGCTCAAGCACAGCGGAGCTAACAAATTTATTGTTGGATCCGTCATTTTATTTCTTGATCCAACCTACTTGCTGTTCGTGATTTATGTAGGTCAGACTTTAGTCTGACGCGGTATTTGCTAAAAATTAATTTTCTTCGATGAAGCGCAAAGAAAAGTCAACAGCATTAATATTTTTTGTTATTGCTCCAGTAGAAATATAATCCACCCCAGTCTCTGCAATAGCTTTAATTGTTTCAAGAGTAATATTTCCTGATGCTTCAAGATCAATTTTTTTATTCGTTAATGAGACGGCTTGCTTAAGTGTCGCTATATCCATATTGTCGAGTAGTATGCGATCAACATTACTCTTTATTGCTTGTTGAAGCTCATTAATATTTTCAACTTCGACTTCTATTTTTAAACCCTGAAATTTTTTTCTTGCATTACTTACTGCTGTTGCGATAGATCCTGCTGCATGTATATGGTTTTCTTTAATGAGCACCATGTCATATAAACCTACCCGGTGATTAATACCTCCACCGCAGGTCACTGCATATTTTTGTGCTAACCGTAAACCAGGAATAGTTTTTCGGGTGTCCAAAATTTTACAATCTGTTTTATCAATAGTTTTGGAAAAAAGAGATGTTTGAGTTGCCGTGGCAGATAAGGTTTGTAAGAAATTTAAAGCCGTTCGTTCAGCCGTTAATATATGACGCGCATTCCCGACTATTTCACAAATGATATCGTCACACTTTATTTCTTCACCGTCTTCAAAATACCATGTTATCTGAATATTTTTATTCAATAAGTTAAAAGCAGCATTTACCCACTCTCGACCACATAAAATTGCTTTCTCACGGCAAATTAATTGCGCTTTAGATTCTTTTGAGTCAGGTATGAGGCTGGCAGTTACATCACAGCCTTGAAAGTCATTATTGGTACTGGTACCAAGATCTTCATTAAGAGCTTGTTGCACCTGATTCCGAATGTCGTTGGTTGAAGGTATTGTCATTGTCTCAATATTGAATGTATTTGCTTTTAGCAGTAAAGTGTCAGCTATCAATTGTAACAACTGAATTAATCAGTTTCCACGAATTAATAGGTTCAGAGTCAGCCCAGATTTAACTCCGCGTTATATTATGAGATATCAGCAAAACCAATCAAAATGAAATCGCAATTACAACAGATCATCTCACCTCTTTGGCAAAGTACCCGCGATTTACTGCCGATAATTATTGTTATCGCATTTTTCCAGCTTGTAGTCTTACAAAAACCAATTCCAAATATGGGGCAGCTTTTAGTTGGTACGGGGCTGGTTGTTTTAGGTTTAAGTTTATTTGTAAAGGGCTTAGAGATTGGTTTATTTCCTATTGGTGAAAGTATGGCATATGCTTTTGCTCGCAAGGGGAGTGTTGTCTGGTTATTGATTTTTGCTTTTTCATTGGGCTTTGGAACCACGATTGCTGAACCTGCCTTAATAGCGGTAGCTGATAAAGCGGCTGAAGTTGCAGCAATAGGACATGTTATTGTCGATACAGATACTGCTCGTTCAAGTTACGCCTCAGGATTAAGACTGACCGTAGCCTTTTCTGTTGGTTTAGCCATTGTTATCGGTGTATTACGAATATTGAAAGGCTGGCCAATTCATTATCTGATTATTGGTGGTTATATGGGGATTGTCATCATGACCTTTTTTGCCCCTAAAGAGATTATTGGTATTGCTTATGATTCTGGCGGTGTAACTACCTCAACGATCACAGTGCCGCTGGTTACTGCTTTGGGCGTTGGTTTAGCCTCGAGTATTAAAGGTCGAAATCCAATGTTAGATGGCTTTGGTTTAATTGCCTTTGCTTCATTAACGCCTATGATTTTTGTCATGGGTTACGGCATGTTGATATGATCGATCTTCTTATTCATCTCTTCCATGTCACTTTAGATACTGTCGTCGATGTTCTTCCGATAGTTGTCATTATATTTGGCTTTCAGTTTTTTGTTATAAAAAAACCTGTTCCAAATTTAGGGAAAGTTGTTATTGGTTTTGTTTATGTTCTTGTTGGTCTGGCTTTTTTTCTTGTAGGGCTGGAAGAAGCATTGTTTCCTTTAGGTGAGTTAATGGCACAGCAACTTACTGATCCTGATTTTATATATGGAGTGGGTAAGGTTGCTGATGTCGTGCATTGGCAAGATTATAAATGGGTTTATTTGTTTGCTATTGCGATAGGTTTTTCAACAACCATCGCAGAACCGTCTTTGCTTGCCGTTGCGATAAAAGCAAATGAAGTATCAGCCGGTATTATTGGTATTAATGGTTTAAGAATTGCGGTTGCGATAGGGGTTGCTGTTGGCATTGGTTTGGGTACATTCCGAATCGTTACAGGGACACCTTTAGAGTATTACATCATTTCAGGTTACATAATTGTAATGATACAAACATTTTATGCGCCAAAAATGATCATTGCCCTGGCTTATGATTCAGGTGGTGTAACCACCTCTACAGTAACGGTGCCTCTGGTAACGGCACTGGGTTTAGGTCTGGCTACTACGATTCCCGGGCGTAGTGCATTACTAGATGGTTTTGGTTTAATTGCTTTTGCCAGCTTATGTCCAATTATTTCTGTTATGACGTATGCACAGTTAAGTGAATGGCGTAGTCGCAAAAATGGTAATGAAGAATATTCAATAGATAAAAAATAGGAGGGAGTCGGATGCATTTTAAATTAATCATAGCTCTTGTTGAAGATGATAAAACTGATGCGATAATGGCTGCGGCACGTGAAGAAGGTGCAACAGGTATGACGGTCATTAATCATGCTCGTGGTGAAGGACTAAAGACAAGTAAAACTTTTTTTGGTCTAACATTAGAGACGCAAAGGGACATGTTACTAATGTTGGTTGAAGAACATTTATCTCGAAAAATTCTTGAGCGTATTGCAAATGTTGGTGAATTTGATAGTAAACCAGGAACAGGCATTGCTTTTAAAATTGATGTAGAAGATGCGCTGGGTGTTGCGCATCAAATAGATACTTTAAGTGACGTTGTGGAGGAAGAGCTATGACACATAGAGAGATTGTTCGCGTCAGAGACGTGATGAAACAGAATTTCGATATTATTGATGGAATGACAACCGTATCGGAAGCTTTGAAAAAAATGAAACATATTGAAACCAAAACATTGATTGTTGATAAACGAGATGACGATGATGAATATGGTGTTGTTTTAATTTCAGATATAGCAAAGCAAGTATTGGCAAAAGATCGATCACCCGATCGAGTGAATGTATATGAAGTAATGGCAAAGCCCGTAATTTCTGTCGACCCAAATATGGATATTCGTTATTGCGCACGTTTATTTGAAAATTTTGGTTTGTCACGTGCCCCGGTTA
>JAUVGM010000226.1 GCA_030593785.1 Gammaproteobacteria bacterium
GGTTCTCTAAGGGATGGTAAAACAAAAACATCTAAAATTGGATAAATTGACTCAATATCTGTAACCGCACCTGTAAAAACACAGCAATCATTAATACCTAAGGCATAGGCCTTTTGTTTTAACTCTTTTAACATTTCTTTACTTACATTTTTACTTGCAACAATATTATAAGGTGGTAGCGCAGGAGAACTATGCAAAATCCTCAAACCTTTACTCTGCCATTTATAAGCCATGGTATCTTTTAAAATACCCGCATCAAAATCATTATTCATTACTGCACGTGCAATATTGTCATAGTGGCCAATAAAGCTATATTCTTTAAAATCTTTAAGCTTTATTCCTGAACCAACAACAGTCGCACGTTGTAATAACGCTCGTTTATCACCAAAAGCAAAACTTTTGCCCTTTAGATCCTGAACTGTTTTTATTGGACTATTTTCCTTCACCACAATGACTAATTTAAAACTGGCTTTACCTTTTGTTACTGTTTTTGCAATTAATTGTGCATTACCTTTTTCATGTGCTCGTAAATAAGCAACGGGGGTTAAATATGAAATATCTACTGCACCATTTGCTGCTTCATTAATTGCTGCACCCATATTAGGTGAGAGTTTCAGAGCAACATTCCTATTTAATCTTTTACTTAAATATTTTGTTAATGGCTTAAGTCTTTTATGCATTACAGCTGGAATATCCATGGCAACGGATCCAAAAGTTAAGCCTTCACTTGATTCTGTGGCAAGGGATGCATTTGAATAAAATAATATTGAAAATAATATTAAAAAATTTCGAGAAAAGTTCACAATAAAATGCCTCTTTTATACTTATTGAATTTTACACTTTCTTATATCGGCCAAACCACAAGATTTTTAACTAATTTCACCTGAATAATTCCAATAACCTGGATATTTCATGTCCTTTAAGCCGTTTTCTCTAATTACACACCTTTCTACACAATCAACCACTAATACATCGCAGCAACTCGATGATTATGAGAAAATACGGCCATGAAAAAATCAGGCCACTTAAACAAAATGGTGACAACTCTTGGATCTCAAGAAGGCTCACCTGTGCAGTACCAATTACCGTTAGATAACGACCTCATCGCTTTAAATCCATATATTGGTAAAACAATTAAACTGGAATACTCGGGGGAAATTCACTGCATTGAATGTGGCCGTAAAACCAAGAAAAATTACAATCAGGGATACTGTTACCCCTGCTTTCAATCTCTCGCCAGGTGTGACATGTGCATCATGAAACCTGAGACCTGCCACTACCACGAAGGGACATGCCGTGAACCTGAGTGGGGTGAGGAGTTCTGCTTCAATACTCATTACGTCTATTTAGCTAATTCTTCAGGTATAAAGGTAGGGATTACCCGAGGTACACAAATCCCCACACGCTGGATTGACCAAGGTGCGAGTGAAGCACTTCCTATTTTTAAAGTTTCCAATCGACTATTATCCGGAAAAGTGGAAGTCGTGATCAAAAATCATGTATCAGATCGTACTGACTGGCGCAAAATGCTTAAAGGTTCACCCGAGCATGTTGATTTAGCAGCAAAACGTGATGAGCTCATTAAAGCAGCTGAAAAAGAACTGAAGAAAATTGAAAATGAATTTGGTAAATCTGAAATTGAATTGCTGGATGAAAAACAAATCAGTATCAGCTTTCCTGTTGAAGACTATCCTGAAAAAGTAAAATCACTTAACTTTGATAAAACTCCAGAGATTGAAGGTGTGCTTCAAGGTATTAAAGGCCAATACCTGATATTAGATATTGGCGTTCTTAATATTCGTAAGTTTGGTGGCTATCTTGTTGAGTTTTCAGCTTAAGTTAAAAATAATAGCCTAACTCAACCTGGATAAAATCATCCTGTCGAAAGGAAGCAAGAAGAAGATCATTTGCAGCAATACCTGTAAATAATCGTGCTTCAATGGTTAACTTCATATTTTCAGCAACCCGTCGACTGGCTTCAATACTGTACAAACGAGAACTGTCATCTCTGTCAGCAATAACACCCACCAACACACTGGTATCATTTTCATCATTTTTGGTCCAACGTAAACCCAGCATAAGATCATCTTCAAAAGGTGTAGATGCTTTTGAATTACGATCATCGTACAAATATTCAACAACTAAACCAATATCCGAAGAGCTTTCCAAGATACTATAGAAGGTATATTCAAAACCTGCTGTTGCAGCATTATAGTTGTCATTATTAATACTTCGATTGATTACTTCCAACTTCCACAACCAGGCATCCTTTGTTGCCTGAATATCAAGTCCTGTTTGTTGCATGAGGTAATATATAGGGCGTAATGAAAGTACGCCGTTATTGTCTGGTGTCGGTGTAGTTGTAAAAGCAGGATCGCGACTCGTACCATTAAAGTGACTTAAGCCAATATCCCAATCACCTAAACTATGTGACCAACGTAAAGCATAATCAATATGATTTTGTTTATCGCTCGACTCATAAGTGACGTTATCCGTATCAATATGATATGAAGTTCTTAAGCGTCCATTAACACCTGGGAAAGTACGCTCTCGAAAATAAGGTAGAACAAAAAAATCTACCGTGCCCCAATCATTGATCAAGGCGTAATTAATCATCGGCTGACCCAATTTATCTTCGCCATCCATATTTTCAACTAAATCAGTTTGATTAATTACATCAACAAGATGTTGCGATTCAGACACCCCCCAATACACTTTCCCTGTACCCACCCTCAACTCAGATTCCTTAAAAACTTTTAACCAACTTAATTCTCGAATATCTGAATGAGTACGTTTTTCATCATGCTGATCCCAGCGAGTGAACGGAACAAAAGTAAAACTTTGTTTTCCGCCATCCCATTCGTGAAACCACTCAGGTTGAAATGAAATTGAGCCATATTCTTTAAATTGAGAAGCACTTAATCCATCTTGACTAAAGTATTTGGTATCAAATGAAATATTACCCGACCACTCATTTGCCCATAAAGAGCTTGAGCAAATGAGTAATGTTATCGTTAAAAAAAATTTCATACTAAAATCCAGTTTACGCTAAAAATTAGCGCGCTCGTTTTAAACTGTTACGATCAAAGTCACGGCTGCTGAAGCCATTTTTAAATTTATAAGACTTCCATAATAAAGTGGTGCTTTTACTCGTTTGATGATTCACCATTTCCAAACGACCTGGTCGCCAGTATTTATTTAAGTACTGTTTATAATCATGTTGCGTTAAAGTTTTTAACAAACTCTTTTTACGATCATAAAATTCAATTTTAAGGGGTTGATACATTTCTTTATCTATCCAAGCTATTTGCTTGGTATAACCCGATTTTTTATATTGAGGAATGCGTTCAATAACAAACACTTCACGATCATTAATTTTGTCATCTTTTATAAATTTATATTTGTATTTAGCCACTTCCTGAGAAGAAATATCTTCAAAAGAAAATTCACTGCCCATGAATGGGCCAGATTTATTTGATGATGAAATTCGTTTCACTCGTTTTAAAGCAGGTAAATATAACCACTGCTCATCGGCCTTTAATGTATGGGTAAAACTTAAGAATGCAGTTCCTTTTACATCTCTTGGGGTATCAAATATAGTCAATGATTTATCGCCATCACCCTCCACTTCTAAAGCCTTACCTCGTATCTCACGTGTGCTTTCTGCACCCTGGCTATTACGTAAAATCATTTTTGAAGTCGTTTCTTGATCAGTCCAGCCTTGATCTCGTTTGTCTGCTTCCACTGCGATGGCCAGCCCTTTTTCTTCTGCTGTTTCGGCTAACGCTGCGCCTGCTAAAGATGAAAAAGCAATCAAACTAAATAATAAAATTATTCCCTTCATGATTTTTTCTCCAATTTCATTAATAACGGTGGCAAAAAGAAGAAATCTGCCATCAATGCAAATGTAATAACGATTGCGGTTAATAAACCCATGCCTGAATTAAGTTCAAAATGTGATTGTGCCAATACCATAAAGCCTGCCACAAGAACAATTGAGGTTGTTAGTAGCGCTCTACCAACATGAGTAAAAGCATATCGCACTGCATCTTCTGCACTAAAACCATACTCACGTTTTGCACGAAGATACTTACTTAAAAAGTGCACGGTATCATCCACCACAATACCCAGGGTCATCGTGGTTACAATGGATAATGCTAAACCAACTTCACCTATAAAGATTCCCCATAGACCAAAGCCCATTGCCGCTGGAACAAGGTTAGGCACCATACTGATTAAACCTGTTTTAAACGAACGGAAGGCCAATATTAAAATTCCAGAAATTAATATTAAAGCGAGTGTTGTACCTAGTAACATACTATTAATATTACGCTGTCCAATGTGGGCAAACATTACTGTTGGGCCGGTACCATCAGCCGCTTTAATGTATTTAGCATTTTTAGCAATCCAGTCTTGTGCTCTTTTTTCCAGTTCAATAATTTCATTGCTCGACATAGTCTTAATAGAAACTGTCATACGCAATGCTGATTTATCAATATTAATTTGATTATTAAGATCTAAACCATACGGTAAAGACATTTCATACATCA
>JAUVGM010000270.1 GCA_030593785.1 Gammaproteobacteria bacterium
TAGTTTGTTTGATGTGACTATTCAAAGATTAATGAGTGTAAATAAATGAACTGGTCAGTGATTGATTTCAGCATACTCGGCCCGGCACTCGTTGTCGGGTTACTGGTAACCTTAACGCACGTACCGTTAGGCCAGCGTGTATTGCAACGCGGCATTATTTTCCTTGATCTTGCCATCGCGCAGGTTGCTGGCCTGGGAATTATTATCGCGTACAGTTTTCACTTTGAGCCCGGTGGTTGGCAAGTTCAACTGATAGCGTTCAGCGCAGCAGTTATAGGCGTGTTATTACTTCACTTTACTGAACAACGTTGGCCAAAAATACAAGAAGCATTAATCGGTTCACTTTTTGTTTTAGCTTCAAGCGCGAGTATTTTGTTACTGGCAACCAACCCAACAGGTGGGGAACAATTAAAAGAGCTGCTTGTCGGTCAAATTCTTTGGGTGAGCTATGAACAAATTATTCCTGTTTCAATTTTATATGCTGCAATATTGGGATATTGGTTCGTGATTTCAAAGCGGGCTTCGTCATTGCATTTTTATATCTTGTTTGCTTTAACCATCACCGCATCAGTACAACTGGTTGGCATCTACCTGGTGTTCGCGAGTTTAATACTGCCCGCCCTGGCAATTCGAAACACCTCAAAATTTACATTGGGATATGGTTATCTCATTGGTGTAACAGGTTATTTGTTGGGACTCCTTTTCGCGGCAGTGATGGACTTACCGGCAGGTGCAATGATTGTGCATAGCATGGCAATATCAGCATTGTTTATTGGTTACTTACTCTCAAAACAAAAAGCGTAAAGTTATAAATAAAAATCGAAGTGACTATACTGTAGGGAATATTTTGACAGGGAAAGTGAGAAATCGACATGGACAAAAATCAAGAAAACCCGAGTAAGAGTAAAAGCCTACACAAACCACCACTAGTTTTGATAACTTTTCGCTTAATTTTCAAATATTTAGGTGCTTTATTCCCGAGTCTGGTTGGTCGCTGGGCTTACAAACTCTGGTTTCAATCTCATCGTTCCTCCGTCATTCCACGGCGCGAACAAAAATGGCTCAAAACTGCCACTCGAATCGAAGCGGTGGATGTCAGTGTTGATGCATTCGGCATCGGCACACTGCCCGTCATGACCTATTACTGGGAAAATAAAGAAATCAATAAAGATGCACCGCTAGTCATGCTCGTTCACGGCTGGACAGGACGCGGCAGCCAAATGGGCGCCTTCGCCGAGCCCCTGTTAAAAGCCGGCTTTCGCGTATTGGCGTTTGATAACCATGCACATGACAAAACGCCGGGTAACTCAACACACATCTTTATCCAAAGCGCCGTACAGCGAGCCATAGCTGAAAAATTCGCTCCCATTTATGCTGTTGTGGCTCATTCATTTGGCGGCATGGTTACGCCGTATTCGCTCAGTCAGGGTATGCAAACGCAAAAAGTGGTTTGCATCAGCACACCATCACATTTTGATTTCTTGTTAGCACGTTTTACAACGAGCCTTCATTTGCCAAAAGGCATCCAGAACTACATGGTGAATCGCTTCAAAAAAGAATACGGCAATGACTTGGTAGAACGGGTTTCATCCACCAACACCAGTAAAGATTTGGGGCATATTCCCGCATTGATTATTCACGATGAAGACGATGAAGATGTGCTTATTTCAGAGGCAGAACAACTGCATCAGGCATGGCCAAATTCCATCATGCAAACAACCAAAGGGCTGAAGCACCGTCGTATTCTTTATAATTCACAAGTCATTGAAAACACAGTGAATTTTCTAAAATAAGGCATTATTTAAAGCAAAAAAAGGAGGCTGCTCTTCAGCAACCTCCTATCTCTAACGGCGTATAAATAAAAATTACATAATCATATCTTTATAAAAGCCCTTAGCGCCTTTAGTCATGAAAAAGTAGTTTTTGACGTTGGATTGTTCCAGCGTATATTGCAGCCAGCGAACTTGCTTGCCCGTTTCATCATAAATATAGAGAGTGAGATTTTCTTTTACCGCTTTGTTCAAATATTTTTGCAGCTTTTTTCTGTCACCGAGGCTAGCCCATTTTTCAAGCCCTAAAAAGAAGCCCACAGCACCACGTTGATACTTGTCACGCACATCCAATACCAGGACACTATCTCGTGGCGCGCCACGCGCGGCCTCGGTAAATTTTAGCGGGCTTAAAAAGCGTGTTTTAAATAGCTTTTTTGGAATGATTTTCTTTGGATCCATTGGATTTTCACCCAATAAAACAGCATGTTTAGGGTACGTTGTGGCCCATTCAAAAATACCCGCATCATAAGCAAAAACATCTTTTATACCGGCGTCAAGAGCGGTTTTAGTCGCCAGGTAAGACTTATGACAAGTACGACCATTACAATAGAAAACAATACGTTTCTTGTTTGTTGAGCGCAGTTTTTTAACCATCTGCACAAATTGCTTGCTGGCGACAGACATATTAAGCGCCCCTTTAACATGCAAGGTTTCATACTCAAGTGGGGTGCGCGCATCTATCACCACAACATTATTGAGATCTTTAAATAACCGAGCTTTTAGATAAATAGGAACATCAGGGTAGTCAGCACGTCCGGGAAACTCTTCATCAAAGGCAATATCAATGGCAATAACAGATGTTGAAGCGAATAATGAAAATAGAACGCCCATGCTAATAATTAAGTTTTTCATACGACAGTCCTTCGGGGGGTAAAAGGTTAACTTATTAGTTCTTATAACGGCAGTAATACTAGGGACTTTAACATTCTATAACAGAAGTAGAATGTTTTCCTATTCTAATTAAAATCCATTGTTTATCAATAGCTTAAGGTATTAGCTGGTCTAATATGTTGCAATATCAGGGTCTATCCAGTACCTTGAGCGTTCGACCGCCGGGGGTGCTTAATTGCGAGCAATTAAGCTGAGACACACCCTAAGATGTAATGACCTGATCCAGATAATACTGGCGTAGGAAAGGCGAAAAGAAACGCTTCCATCTATATTTATAAAGCGCGGTCGTCCGATTTACCGAATTTCGATACAGGACAAAAGACCATGAGCGCAATCCCAGAAGACTTTATTAGCAAAACCACCCAATTATCAGAAGACGTCACCAAGCCATTTTCCGGCTCTAAAAAGATCTACGTCACCGGTTCACGCCCCGATATTCGTGTCCCAATGCGTGAAGTTGAAACCACAGCAACGCATACGGATAACGGCGAAGAAGCCAATTTACCGATCACCATTTATGACACATCTGGCCCGTATTCAGACCCAGAAGTAAGCATTAACTTACTCAAAGGCCTAGCAGACGTAAGAACAACGTGGATTAACGAGCGTGATGATACTGAACAACTCTCAGGCCCAAGTTCAGAATTCGGCACCACACGCCAAAACGATCCAGAACTCGCCAAATTAAGATTCGAGCATATTCGCGACCCGCGCAAAGCCAAAGCAGGCAAGAACGTCAGCCAAATGCATTACGCCAGAAAAGGCATCGTCACCCCAGAAATGGAATACGTTGCCATTCGTGAAAACAACCGTTTAGAAGAAATGCGTAACGATCCGCAATACGCCAAGTTACTCATTCAACAACAAGGCGAACCCCTAGGCGCCAATATCCCAGACCTCATCACGCCAGAATTCGTGCGTGATGAAATCGCCGCCGGTCGTGCCATTATCCCTGCAAACATTAATCACCCGGAACTCGAGCCGTGCATCATCGGCCGTAACTTCCGCGTGAAAGTAAACACTAACATCGGTAACTCCGCACTGGGTTCATCGATAGATGAAGAAGTAGAAAAAATGGTCTGGTCAGCACGTTGGGGTGGCGACACCTTAATGGATTTATCAACCGGT
>JAUVGM010000146.1 GCA_030593785.1 Gammaproteobacteria bacterium
GAGTTTGTTGCATTAATCGTAGGCATTATTACCTCGTTCTCCAGATATTCGTAATTTCAAACTACGCTATTTAAATAAGAGACCGGCTATGTTTCCATAACCGGTCTTTATTATTGAAGAATGCAAGTTCAGTACCAACTATGCTTTCAATTCGATTAGAAATCCTTTGGGTTGTTCCGTTTCCAAACTTTCTACTAAGTGTCGGGAAATAGCCAGCATCTCTTCTGATGGTATCTGGCGTATCACTTCTTCACTTTCTGAATCGATTACTCTCACCACAACACGACCTGTTACATTATCGACGCTAAAATCGACGTCTCGTTGTGTATTTTGAATATATGCATTTAGCTGGCTGACTACTTTCTCCAGGGCTTCCTGGGAGAGCTCTACGACAACTTCTTGAGTCTCTACCGCTGTCACTTCCACGGCAACGGTTTGCCGCTGCACGGCCACCTTTTCCGTGGAGTTACTGGAGCGGGTTTCAACCGTTCTCCCCAGCAAAGCCACATTGGTAATAGACTGAGTCGCCATAATGTCACCTCGTTCCGGTTATTAAAGAAAGACTTTTAAAAGTCATCTTCAACTACGTCAACTTACTGAAGTAAAGTCAGTACGTTTTGAGGTGCTACATTAGCTTGCGCCAACATGGCAGTACCAGCCTGTTGCAGAATTTGATTACGTGTTAATTCTGCTGTTTCTTTTGCGAAATCTGCATCACGAATACGTGAACGTGCAGCATTGAGGTTTTCAGAGTTAGTCGCCAGGTTCGCAATGGTTGAACCAAAACGACTTTGAATCGCACCAAACTTCGCCCGTTGATTATTTACTGTGTTTAAAGCAGCATCTACCGTTGCTAATGCAAGGTTCGCACCTGCTACTGAACTTACATCCATATTATTAACAGAGTTTAATGCTGATGCTTCTGTTGAATTTGTTACTGTTTCACCAGCATCACCTACAACACTGAAAGATTTATCAGAATCAAACGTTACCTTACCTGTAACAACAATGCCTGATAACTCTGCACCATCACCGGCTTCTACGCTTTCAGCGCCTGAACGAATTGCAGCACCACCCACCATTAATTGACCGGAGTTAGTATTGCTTGCAGTTTCAGCAATGTTGATGTTATTACCCGTTGAGTTACGTAAAACAATACCTTCACCATCATCACTAATTCGTGCAGTTACACCCGTTTTAGATGACACATCATTGAAGGCCGTTACCGCACCGGATAAACCATCAGATCCTTCCGTACTACTGATAGTGAATGCTACTTTTGTTGCTTCAGTATTATCAGAAGCAAGATTAATTACATAGGCACCTGCAGTATCAAATGTTGCTAACTCTTCGGTTAATGCGAATGCAGTTACACCTGTGCTATTCGCTTTACTTGTTACCATTTCAGCAACATCACGTGCACTACTACCTGCTTTAGTTGAAACTGTTTCAGCACCTAAAGAACCTGTAACCGTTAGATTTTCACCATTCATACGTGCTTCTGAACCGGCAGATGCTCCTGCACCTTCAACTCGATAGTTACCAAAGTTATTCGCGCGGAAATTAGCTGTTGTTGTCTGAATAGTTTGGTTTGCATTAGCACCCACCTGGAAGATTGCAGTTCCAAAGGTACCGTCCAACAATTTCTTACCATTAAATTCTGTTGAAGATGCAATACGATCTAATTCTGACACTAACTGACTTACTTCAGCCTGAAGTGCCTGACGATCTGATGCCGAGTTCGTGGCATTGGCAGACTGTACTGACAGTTCACGAATACGTTGTAAAATATTACCAGACTCAGATAATGCACCTTCAGCCGTTTGTGCAAGAGAAATACCATCATTGGCATTTCGAATGGCTTGATCCAAACCACGAATCTGTGAAGTGAAACGTTCTGATATGGCTAAACCCGCCGCGTCATCCTTGGCGCTGTTAATACGTAAACCAGAGGACAAACGTTGCAGAGACGTTTGCAATGCTGATTGCGATGAGTTCAAGTTACGTTGTGAATTCAACGACATGATGTTTGTGTTAATGACTTGAGGCATGACGCACTCTCCTTAACTTTTGTCCCGCTGACCCAAATCAACAGTGCCAGAGGAAACTTATTTTTTAGCGGATATACATTTCAATCAATGTATTTACCGCTCCCACTAACATTTGCGTCCGCTTATTTTTTTTCTTTAGGATAATAATAAGAAAAAAGGGATAATTACAGAGATTTAAATATCATATAAGCTATTGTTTTTATTGATAATAAACATCTTTATTGAAAATAAAGCAAAATTATTAAAAAAAAATTGGGGGAAATAGATAGAATTTTAGAGTTTTCCGGTTAACAAGAAACCTGCGTTGATATCTTGCCGCAGCGTCGGCTTGAATACCCTCTAAATATTTTTTGTGGGGCACTATGAGCCCGACCTACATTTAAAGACATGATTTTGTATGTCTGTCTTTACCTACATGAACGTAGGTAAGGGGCGTGAGCATTATGGCAGGACGCCCGTAAGTAGAATAACGCAGGAGCAGTTATCGAGGAGAGGTAGCTTCAGCCCGACGCTGTGCTATAAATATAATTCCACGCCTAATATAATCAGATATATTTTAAAGGAAATTAAATAAAGAAATATCCTGAACGCGAGTAAAAGCTTTTTGTGAAGCTTCTAATCCCGTTAACTCAAGATTTAAACGGCTTACCGCTTCAGCAAAATCTAAATCTTCTACATTTGAAAGAATCTCGCGTACTTGTATGCGATAAGCATCATTAATCGTTTCCTGTGAATCTAAGGCATTTAAACGTGCACCAATATTTCCTCGCACCTCTAAAATATTGTCTAAAGAACGATTTAAATCTGTCAATGAACGGTTCATTGAGTTATGAAAACTAATGTTGTCATTCGCTTCTGGTGTTTTTGATTGTAAAGCACGAATTAAATTTTGTAATGTAGTAAAAATATCCTGATTTTGACTGGGGCGTACAATAAAAACGTCTCCATCTTCCGGGATACCTTTAATAAATGTATGTACACCATTGAATTCTATTTCTTTACCTGACTCAAAAGGAATGCCCGCTGCCAACGTTCTAGCTTGAGAATCAACAATGCTATAAGTCAAAGGAATATCAGTGGCATCATTATCAACAGCATATTCAGCAAAGCTCTGATCAAAAATAATACCGTAGGTATCAGCA
This sequence comes from Gammaproteobacteria bacterium, assembly GCA_030593785.1. Lineage (GTDB taxonomy): Bacteria > Pseudomonadota > Gammaproteobacteria > UBA6429 > Thiohalophilaceae > JAGLTQ01. The sequence goes on from JAUVGM010000146.1 coordinate 3,194, forward strand.
ATAAAATCTCCTGAGGCTCGACCTGGATCAATAACACCAGAACCTTTATTTTCAAGACCATCTAAGGTAGAAAAAATACCATTACCATTTTTTATTTCCAGAAAAACGGCTGATCCTGGGTCATCAACAGCAATACGGCGACTTCGACTGATTTGAATTTCCCGATGACTTTCATCACCATTATATTCAAAGCCCCCCGCTTCATTACGCGAAAAAGGTTTAAAGCGACTTAAACCGCCTGAATATAAATACTCATTATTACTGTCTGTTGTATTTGCCAGGTTTAATAATGCATCCTGTATTTGTATAACTTCAGCCGCAATAAATGAACGGGTACTTGCATTTTGAGAATCATTATTTGCCTGAATTGAAAGTTCACGCACACGATGTATAGATTCAACAACATGTGATAAAACACCTTCTGATAAGGTTATACGGGCACGTGCAGCATCAACATTTTTTTGATGTTGGTTAATAGAGGAAAGAGTATCGTTTAGATTAACTACCCGTGAAGCAGCAACGGGATCTTCTGATGGCTTAAATATTTTTTTCCCGGTAGCAACTTGTTGTTGAGTGCGACTTAATTTCTCATGCTGCTTCATCATGGCATTCATAGCATTTTGTTGCATTTGTGTCGTTGAAATTCTGCTCATTATCTTCTCAACACATTAATTATCGTATCAAACATTTCATTCGCAGCACCAATCACTTGAGCATTGGCTTTATATGCTTGCTGATACCTTACAAGATCAGCGGCTTCTTCATCTAAATTAACGCCAGACACCGCTTCACGTTGTGCTTTTGCCTGAGCATAGAGAATACCTTGCGCTTCACGGTTAACATCTAACTCATGTGTTTTACTTCCTATACGACTGACTAACTGGCTATACACTTCATTATAATTAGAGGTGCCGTTATCTAATGTTGCTCTATGTTGCAACTCACCTAACTCAAGCGCATTAACATTATTACCTACCGCATCTTTGTTAAATTCGATTACAAAGGTATCGCCTGCCTTTGCCTTACCTGTTAACTGAATGCTATAACCGGTTTCCATTCCAGCAGGTGTTGGGAAAAGATTAATGCCCTTTCCAGGATCATAAGCGATACCCATTTCTATTTGTTCTGCAGGAACCTCACTGTCATCATCCTGTTCAGTTTCTGATAGTGAATTAATTGTTGTTGCTCTGGATGCAGGAATTGCAGGAATCGCTGGCGTAGCAGGTGAACCTGTTTCGCCTGGTACACCAGGTGTGGCCGGAATCGCTTTATTTTGATCATCTAATTGTTGTACTTGTAAAACTTTACCTTTGTCATCAAGCAACTCAATATGATTCTCATCAATAAAACGTACTGTAATCGTTGGAGATAGTGTTCCTTTAGCCGTAGTAAAACTTGGGGCATCAATATCAGCAACATTATTTAAGGTTGCCTTAATGTCACCCAGATTATGTACTGAGGTACGAACCCGAACAGGAGCAGCCGCCGCAATATCATTGGCGCGTTCAATTTCAACTGAGAATTCTCTTGCAGCAGCACGAGTCGGTCGAATCATGAAGCTATCACCATTCTCAATGGTTGTTCCTCGCTCTAACTCAACAGTAAAACCTTCACTTTCAATAGTTTGTGGTAGCGAATCAAATTTTCCAATGATGCTTTCATCACTGTTTCTAACCAAGGTATAAATGCCAGCATTATAATTAAGCATGTAGTCGCTAACAGTTAAGTTATCTGTATTTGTGATAGTGGTTTTAAGTTCATAATCACCTTTATTTGTATTACTGGGTAATGTTAAAGGTGTTGATTTATCAATCGACTTAAAAAAATCTCCACCTAACTCATTATCTAAAGTCATACCTTTATGATGCTGATCATTAAATGTTTTTGATACACCAATCGCTATGCGACCAAGTTCGTTTTGTGCACCACCTAACATATATTCACGAAAATCCAGTAAACCACCAATTGAACCACCTTTCATAAACTTGGTGACAATGGCATCAACCCCCTGATTTTTATAAATCACTTCTAACTGGGATGGATCATGTTGGTTTGCTTTCAAATCTAAAGATGCATGTCGTTTACCCAATACCAATGTTTGTCCATTACCAATAAAGACATTTAGCGCACCATCTTCTTGTTCATTTGAACGTACTACAACTTTTGCAGATAATTGATGTAATAATCTCTCACGTTGATCAAGTAAATCACTGGGTTCACCCTGAGTAACTTCTTTGGCTAACACAATTTTCCAGTTAACATCCGCAATTGCTTTTGCCAAATCATTTACATCTTTAATATGACTTTTTAATGTTTCATTTGTGCCTCTACGTAAACTTTCAAAACGGTTATCCAAATAAGCAAAGCGTTCACTTAAGGCATTGGCTTCACCAATTAATACTTGTCTTGCAGATTGAGAAGAAGGATCGTTTGAAATATTATTGATGGCAGCGAAAAACGAATGTAATGTTGGTGCAAGCCCGGCATTAGGATCAGCCAACATATTATCGATTTGACTAGTAAATTCGTAGTTTGTTTCCAGGCCACTGGCAATTGATGCATTACTCCGCATTTCTTGTGAAACGAAATCATCGTGAATCCGTTTTACATTATTAATTTTTACGCCAGTACCTAAAGCGCCAACACCCGTAAGCTGTGGTGGACGCGTATCCACCTGGACACGTTGACGAGAAAAACCTTCCGTATGGGCATTTGCAATATTATGACTTGCAGTCGCTAATGCACGCTCAGAAGTTAAAGCACCTGATAAACCAATTGATAAAATATCAGCGCCCATTTAAGTCACCTGCTCATTATCAGAAGTTGCTTTAACATGAATCTGCATAGAATCACGCTTAAGAATATTTAAGACTTTATCCGCGTAATTCGGATCGGTTGCATAGCCTGCTTTGTGTAAATCTTTAATGTAAGACTGATCGTTGCCTTGATGACGTAGCACACTGTCATAACGACTATTCGTACGAAGGAAATCAACATAATCATCAAAGCTGTCAGCATAAGAATCATAGGCTCGGAAAGAAGCTTTTTCATATTTTGCCAGACCATTGTC
>JAUVGM010000281.1 GCA_030593785.1 Gammaproteobacteria bacterium
CACTATTCCAAAGACACGAGATCGTCCATCAGGCAAAATACTCACTTGCCAGGGATAAGTATCAAACATAACTTTGTTGTTTCCTGTTTTTTTCTCTACCATAAAAAACAAAGCTATTATGACTAAAGCGCTGATGATAATAATTTTTTTCATTTCTTTACCTGTAACCAAAATGTAACTGGACCATCATTTAATAATGATATTTTCATATCAGCACCAAACTGACCTGTTTCAATATATTTATATTTACTTTTTGCTTGTTCTACAAATTTATCAAAGAGCGCTTCACCCAAATCTGGTGGCGCAGCAGATGAAAAACTTGGACGACAGCCTTTTTGTGTATCAGCCGCAAGCGTAAATTGAGGTACCAATAATAAACCACCTTCAATATCTTTAACACTTAAGTTCATTTTATCATCAGCATCTGCAAAAATCCGATAAGATAAAACTTTGTCCAACAAACGAGTAACCTGATCTTCAGTATCATTTTTTTCAACACCAATAAAAGCCAACACGCCCTGTTTTATTTCACCGACATTGTTATTATCGACAACAACCTTTGCTTCTCTTACACGTTGAATCAATGCAATCATTTTAAAATATTTGCCATTTCATCTGTCGCACAAACCAGGGCGTCAACGGTACCTGCTTCGGTCGCAGAGTGACCTGCATCTGCAATGATTTTTAACTCTGCCTTTGGCCAGGCCTGATGTAATGCCCATGCGCTTTCCATAGGGCAAATAAGATCATATCTACCTTGTACTATCGTACCCGGAATGTTTTGTAATTTATCGGCATTGTTTAATATTTGATTTTCTTCAAGAAAAGAATCATTCATAAAATAATGACATTCAATGCGTGCCAAACTCAATGCAGTATGTGCACTACCGAAATGATCTATAACATTTTTATTTGCTCTCAATGTTGCCGTGCGCCCTTCCCATATTGACCATGCTTTAGCAGCCTGCATTTGCGCAATTTCGTTTTCGCCAGTGAGTTTTTTGTAATACGCTTTTAATAAATTATCACGTTCATCTTCAGGAATAGGCGCAATAAAATCTTGCCAATAATCAGGGAAAATTCGACTCGCACCTTCTTGATAAAACCAGTCTATTTCTTTTTGCCGCGTTAAAAAGATACCACGCACAATTAAACCCATAACACGATCAACGTGCGTTTCAGCATAAACCAATGATAAGGTTGAACCCCAGGAGCCGCCGAAGAGCACCCATCGATTGATATTCAAGCTCTCCCTAATAACTTCCATATCAGCAACAAGCGCTTGTGTCGTATTACCCTCTAGTTCTGCATGTGGCGTTGATCGACCGGAACCTCGCTGATCAAACAAAATAATGCGATAAACATTAGGATCAAAAAAACGCCGATGGTAAGCCTCACAACCAGCACCGGGTCCTCCATGTATAAATATCACAGGGATGCCTTCCGGGTTACCACTTTCTTCTACATAGAGAACATGCGGTTCATCAACTTTTATTTGATGGGTTTTGTAGGGGGTAATGTCGGGGTATAAATTTCGCATAATTATTCTTTTAGTCTGGTCATTGCACTTAATGAACCGCTACGCGTTTCGTCAGCATTACCCTAACCTGCTCCGCACGTTCTAGCATCGAGAGAATGACAGTAATTTTTACATTTAATCTTTAACCACTTCATTTTTAAATCCGACTGCAACCGCCACGCCCATAAAAAATAATGACGCTAAAATTAATACCGGGCCAATACCTGTTTCTAATACAACATTAGCCCATGCCATATCAAACACTCGAGCTAAAATCATCATGCCAGCATGCATAACTGTTCCAATCATAAAACCCCAACTTAATAATTGTTTCTGCCAAACAGCGATTGAAACAAAACAAAGAATAAAACCAGCAATAATATTTAGTAATGCTTCCAGGTTACCGTGCGCATGTGGGCCACCTTTAATAAAATCAATTCCAAACTCAACATTGCTTAATTTGCTCATACTCAAAATGCCATCGGTATTTGCCATCGCAATTTGTTTAGCATTAAGCGGCTCCAGCTCTTCTTCAAAATCGTCTGTTTTTAATTGTGCTAATCGACCTACAGCAATTTGCTTTTCCCCTGCTACCGCACCGTATTCTTCATACATGTCCACCATTACCCCACCTAAAGATGCAGTAAACGTTAAAAATAAAAAACCAAATACAATATTCTTTTTTCCGATCATGACGCGTTCCTTATCTATGTATTTAAAATAATGCGGATATCGATATACTATAGCTTTTTTATAAAACTATTACAGGATATATAATGCAATACAGTGGCGTTCCTACACCTGGTGAGCAAGTCATTCCGAATGCCCGCAATCTATTCAAAATTATTGTTTTATTTGCTCTCATATTAAGTGCTTTTGTTGCTGGCCACTATGGTGCCATCACGATAGAGAAAAATCTCGAGAATTCTGAATTCATCCTGTTTATTGCTAAATGGAGCTGGTTATTACTTTGTGGCACCCTTGCGAGTGTAGCATTACAAGGGTTAGGCATACTTGCCCATGATGCCGTACACAAGGTACTTCTTAGCAAACTCTGGCTGAATGAATTAGTCGCTGCATTCATCTCTGCTTTTTCATTACTGCCTTTTAGTGCTAACCGTCAATTTCATTTGCAACATCATCGTTTCTCCCATCAGAAGAATCTTGATCCTGAAGAGCCTATGCATAATCACCCTCTCTGGTTTTCGATTACGGTTGGTTCAATCATCGGTTTATTAATTCAATATCAGATTCTCTTTTTTAATCTCTTTACCCGCTTTTTTCAAAAACGTTATTTTCTACCCGTGCTCATGGATATTCTTTTTCTTGGCTTAGCCTATAGCTGTTACTTTATTCTTCTGCCATTAAATGGAATTCCCATAGAGCATTCTTTGTTGCCCATGTTATTAACGCTGCCGATCGTATTTAGTGTTCGTGCGATTTCTGATCATTATGGTTTGCCGGCTATTGCAGCAAAAGAAAAACGTTCCTCTACGGGTAAACAAAATGAAGTCAGTGGCTGGGTGATCATCACATCACCAATATTAGAATGGCTATGGAGTGGTGTGAATTATCATGAAGTGCATCATAAGTTTCCTTACCTCTCTCACACTTATTTAAAAGCAACGTTTATTGCAACCCACGAACAACTTCCTTACGTTGTTGCCAACGGTTACTTACGTAATTTATGGCGGCATATTCAGCGTGACTATTACAATAACAAGTTACCAAAATCAGATACAATTACTTAATCTTAGACATAAAAAAAGCCCCGTTAAGATTAATCTTAACGGGGCTTTTTGTATAAAGCTTATAGCTTTATTATTTTGCTGCGCGATTAGCCTGCTTACGTTCATTTTCAGATAACAACTTCTTACGCAAACGAATGAAGTGTGGAGTTACCTCAACGAGTTCATCATCATCAATAAATTCTAATGCTTGCTCTAATGATTGTTTAATCGGTGGCGTTAATGAAATTGCTTCATCTGTTCCTGATGCACGTACGTTGGTTAATTGCTTACCTTTTAATACGTTTACCACTAAATCATTTGAACGCGTATGAATACCGATAATCATACCTTCATACACTTCATCGTTATGATCTAAGAACATGCG
>JAUVGM010000265.1 GCA_030593785.1 Gammaproteobacteria bacterium
AAGAAGTTAAAAATTCATTTTAGCTACTGAGCAACATGATGTAAGCTCGCTTTATGCACTCCGTTTCTCATTCCAGACAATCTATTCACCAGTTATCAACGCAACTTGCTAACCAAATTGCTGCCGGCGAAGTTGTTGAACGTCCTGCTTCAGTTATCAAAGAGCTTTTAGAAAATAGTTTAGATGCGGGTGCCACGCAAATTGATATAGATATTCAAGCTGGTGGTACGCAACTCATTCGTATTCGGGATAATGGTTTTGGTATTCCGCAAGATGAATTAGCGTTGGCATTAAGTCCACATGCAACCAGTAAAATTCGCTCCTTAGATGATCTCATTCATATCGAGAGTATGGGGTTTCGTGGTGAAGCACTCGCCAGTATTGCTTCTGTGAGTGAACTTATTCTAACTTCGCATTATCAGGATATGGCATGGAGTATAAAATATAAAGAAGGTGAGTTTGATTTAACGCCTGCGTCTCACCCACAAGGCACAACGGTGGAAGTGAATAACCTTTTTCATAATACACCTGCAAGACGTAAATTTTTGAAAGCAGATCGTACAGAATACCGACATGTTGAAGATGTTGTTAAACGTATTGCCTTAGCACGTTTTGATGTGGCTTTTAATTTTAAACATAATCAACGTCAGGTATTTTCTTTGCCTGTTGCCACATCAGATGAAAATAAACTTCAACGTTTAACGCGTTTAATTAATAAAGAGTTTATTCAAGCCGCGGTACATCTTAATTTTGAGAATGCAGGTTTAAAATTATCCGGTTGGTTAGCGACAGGTGAATATTCACGAAGCCAGTCTGACATGCAATACTTTTTTGTTAATGGTCGTATGATTCGTGACAAAGTTATTACGCATGCAGTACGTCAGGCCTTTCAGGAAACACTTTTCCCCGGAAGATTTCCTGTATATGTATTACATCTTGAAATGGATGCAGAACAAGTGGATGTTAATGTGCATCCGACAAAACATGAAGTGCGTTTTCGCCAGGGTCGATTAATTCATGATTTTTTATTTTATAGTTTGCGCGAAGCGTTAGCTCAGGAAGTTGGCGATAAGTCAGGAGATAGTTTTAAAGTTGCAGGTAAGGGATTTAATGCTCATACATACTCGACTTCATTTAATTCTAGTGGTTTCCCATCACAGCATACACATGTTTCTGAAGCGTCTGCCGCCTATTCATCTTTACCGTATCAAAACTTAACGAACAACGAAGATATAAGTAAACCATTAGGTCTTGCAATTGCCAAGTTGAAAAATGATTATTTATTGGCGGAAAATAAGGACGGCTTATTAGTCTTGCAGTTAAAACAAGCCAGGGAAATTTTAGTTCAACAACAAATTGAAAATTCTTTAGCGACTCAAAGTAAATTGATTTCAAAACCCGTGCTTATTCCCTTCAATGTGAGCATAGATACAAATGCTCAAAGTTGGTTAAATAAACATGAAACAGATTTCCAACAACTTGGTTTTGAATTTGCAGTGTTAGGTGAAAACGAAATAATGGTGCGACAAGTGCCTGCGATGTTAAATGCAACCGATATTAAACATAGCGTTAATGAATATGTTAGTTACATTATAAATAATGATTCAGATTTATTACCTGCATTGATCAATATGATTGTTAACGATGATTTTAGTAATAGCCCAACAGATTGGAATACGTTATTACGTGATTTGGAAGAGTGTGGTTTAGATAAGTTTGAAAATTGTTATCATCAAATTTCAGATAAAGATTTATCAAGTTTTTTTAAGAAATAAAAAAGCATACTGTCATTGCGAGGGAATAAAATGACCGCGGCAATCTCCAGAAAAGAAATACTCATCATGAGATTGCCACAGTCACTATCGTTCCCTCGATGCCAGAACGTATAGAATACGTTAGGGTAATACTGACGAACCGCGCAGCGGTTCATTAAGTGCAATGACAGGGTGTCTTAAATAAGGTTATAAAAATAAATGCCAGCGATTTTACCAAAAGCAATAACCTTAATGGGACCCACTGCCTCAGGTAAAACAGATCTCGCAATTTTTTTAACCGAACATTTCCCGGTCGATATTATTAGCGTTGATTCCGCTATGGTTTATCGTGGTTTGAATATTGGTTCAGCTAAGCCCAGTGATGAAGAGCTTGCAAAAGCACCGCATCGATTAATTGATGTGGTTGATCCTTTAGAAATTTACTCTGCTGCCAGGTTTCGTAACGATGCATTAAAAGAAATGGCAGAAATTACTGCCGCGGGTCGCATTCCTTTATTAGTGGGCGGCACCATGTTGTATTTTCGAGCCCTGTTGCAAGGTTTGTCCGATTTACCTGCCGCAGATGAAGCCGTCCGGGAAAGACTGGAACAGCAAGCAACAGAAATTGGTTGGGAAAAAATGCATCAGCGACTTACCGAGGTCGATCCTGAAGCCGGAGCACGTATTCACCCAAATGACCCACAGCGAATTGGACGAGCCCTTGAAGTATATGAAGTCACGGGTAAATCAATGAGCCAGTTACAAAAAGAACAACAGGCGGAACCTTTACCCTATGAAGTACTCAAACTCGCGTTGATGCCTTCTGAACGTGCTGTTTTACACCAACGAATTGAAAAACGCTTTAAGCAAATGCTGGAGCAGGGTTTAATCAATGAAGTAAAAACATTACAAGATAGAGGGGATTTAAATGAGGATTTACCTGCCATAAGAGCGGTAGGATATCGTCAGGTATGGGACTATCTTCTCGATAGAATAGACTATACTGAAATGGAAGAAAGAGGTGTCATTGCCACACGCCAGCTGGCGAAAAGACAATTTACCTGGTTGCGTTCGGAAAGAGACTTGATCGCATATGATTCGAGTCAGGTTTCGATGCAACAAATTCAGGAAGATGTCTTGAAAACGGTTCAAACGTACCTATCTTAGGGAATAGTAGCGAACAGTTTTTGTTAGCGGTCGTTAGACGACTTTTTGGTCAACGATGTTACAGCGTGTGTTTGAGATAGTGTGGGATTGTTTGATTTCACCTATCAATAATAACAACAAATATTTGGAGATAATAATTATGAGTAGAGGTCAATCTCTGCAAGATCCATTTCTTAATGCCTTGCGTAAAGAACGTATTCCCGTATCTATCTTCCTGATCAACGGTATTAAACTTCAAGGCCAGATTGAATCTTTTGATCAGTTTGTTGTGCTGCTGCGTAATACTGTCAGCCAGATGGTTTACAAGCATGCTATATCAACCGTTGTTCCAGCTCGTAACATTAAAATGCCTATTACCACTGAAGAAGGTACCAGTACTAAAGATTCGGAAAGTCATGGTGGCAATGTTTAATTGTTCTAATGTTTCATTGGTTGCTTTAGAGGGTATTTTGCTTGTTTGAACGTCCTCAATGGGGTGAACGCGCGATCCTGGTTCACCTTAATTTACATACCGGATTTGATAAAGAATCTCTCGAAGAATTTAAGGAACTGGCCGTTTCTTCTGGTGCTGAACCTGTTGCCGTTGTAACAGGTTCTCGTACTGTGCCGCACCCGCGATATTTTGTAGGGACGGGTAAAGCAGAAGAAATCAAAGATGCTGTCTTAGATAACGAAGCCGATGTGGTGTTATTCGATCACAACTTATCTCCCGTTCAGGAACGAAATCTCGAAGCATTACTCGAATGTCAGGTGCTGGATCGTACCGGTCTCATTTTAGATATATTTGCGCAACGTGCGCGCAGCCATGAAGGCCAACTTCAAGTGGAACTGGCACAATTACGCCATTTATCGACCCGCTTAGTGCGTGGCTGGTCTCATCTTGAAAGGCAAAAGGGCGGGATTGGCTTACGTGGTCCAGGTGAAACTCAGCTGGAAACGGATCGCCAGTTAATTGGTCATCGAATTCGTACTTTG
>JAUVGM010000308.1 GCA_030593785.1 Gammaproteobacteria bacterium
TAAAATAACACCCGCAAATGCTGCAGTAGCACCCGCTAAATGAACAATACCTGAACCGGCAAAATCAGAGAAACCAAAACCGGCATGAATAACTTCACCAGCTTCATTTAAAATATCATCACCAAGAGCAAACATATCAAAAACAGCTTTTCCACCCCAAGTCCATGCACCTTCCATCGGATAGATAAACGCAGTCATCACAACAGCGAATAAAACAAACGCCCATAACTTCATACGTTCAGCAACTGCGCCTGAAACAATCGACATTGCCGTTGCAACAAAAACAACCTGGAAGAAGAAATCAGATGCGTTTGAATAAACAGAATCACCGTCAAAGCCAGCAGCTTTAGATTCAGCAAGTACTGTTGCAGTTAACACATCAGCATTTTTTGCACCGTCTAATGCGATATCTTTTAAGAACATGCCACCGTCATACATAATGTCATAACCGACAACTAGGTAAGCGGTACAAGCAACAGCAAACAATATAACGTTCTTTGTTAAAATTTCAGTCGTGTTTTTTGAGCGAACTAAACCCGCTTCGAGCATGGCAAAACCTGCTGCCATCCACATAACTAACGCACCCATTACCAGGAAGTAAAAGGTATCCATAGCGTATTGAAGTTGAAAAATTTGACTTTCCATCTTGTTCTACTCCTAAATTATAATGCTTCGTCGCCGGACTCACCGGTACGAATACGAACAGCTTGTTCGATAGTAGAAACAAAAATTTTGCCATCACCAATCTTGCCGGAATGTGCAGATTTTTGAATACCTTCAATAACCTGGTCAACCAGGTCATCACCCACTACAGCTTCAATTTTTACCTTAGGTAAAAAATCCACTACATATTCAGCACCACGGTAAAGTTCAGTATGACCTTTTTGACGGCCAAAGCCCTTTACTTCAGTAACTGTAATGCCTTGCACGCCGATTTCTGATAATGCTTCACGCACATCATCAAGCTTGAAAGGTTTGATAATAGCCATTATCAATTTCATCATTACGCTCCTTTTATTATTTAAATAAATACCTGCTACAAAATGTAGCAGGCAGTTTTATACAAACTTATAGATCGAAGCTTTTGCTCCATGAAACTGTGAAACGTGGATCACCAGCATCTCCAGCTACATCCGAATCATCATATGCAAAAGTGAAATCATCTTTACTTAAACTAACATTGATATGACTGTAATCTGCACCAGCAGCTTCAAAATCATAATCACCATATGTAACGCCTAAAGTCAGACCTTTTTTAACTTCAAATTCTGCACCTACATAAATGTAAGTATCATCTTCTAAAGTGCCAGACTCTTTGCTTGTCGTTAAAGCAAGACCTGCAGAAAACATTTCAAAAGAAGCATTGATATAAAGCTCGTCAAAATCATCCTGTCCATTACCTACTGGATAAGTGTATTTAATGTAGCCAACATCTAAGCCAACCGGACCTGCGTCAAAACCGTAACCCGCATACAAATCTTGCTCATAATTATCTGCACCTGTCCAAGTCACATTTGAAACCCAAGTACCAGCATAGAAACCTGAAGCATGAGCGTAATCAATACCGCCTGATACCGCTGAAGCATCATTAGTTTGAGTAGCACCACGCCAGATGTAGTTTGAAGCAACGCCAACGTTTGCAGTTAATGGTGATTCAGCCAGAACAACACCTGAACCGGCTGTTGTTGCTGATGCTAATAAAGATGCAGCAATAATTTTATGTAATTTTTTCATTTTGTACCTTCCTCAATATGGGCTTTGTAATTAGTTAATCCCTATAGTGCACGGGCTATGCCAAGATAAATTTTCATTAATAAACAATGAGTTAGAGTAAGAGCGGGCGATTAAAGCACAAAATATGTGCACCATATTGAAAAAAAGATGGATTGCTGCACCATTGTGGTGCTTATGAAGTACGGTAAAAATGCATAAAAAAAGCCCGCTTTTTAAGCGGGCTTAGAGGTTTAAATCGAGTAGTTACTAATTATAAATCAAACGATTTTCCAACCGTTACAAAAAACTCCATATCATCCGATTCATCTTCATAGGTTAAACCCAAAAGTAAATCATAATTATTCACCTTTTTGCACAAGGTCGCGCTGATATCATTATAATCCTTAGCAAAATCTCTTGAGGTGTGACCAGCATGAAGATTCAGATCGATATCTTTCAGTACTACAAAACTGGCTCCGAAATCAAAATAAGTATAATCGCCATTTGAATAATTATCATCATCGCCTATAAACAGTTTGAAGTAAGCTGTTTCATAATTGATGCCACCGTAAATTTCCGTCTGTCCCTGAACATTAGTTGCACCCTGGTATTCATAGATATTAAGGCCTGCATCCCACCCAAATTGACTTTGTTTACCAAAGCTACCTTTCCAGCCTGCAAACAAGTCTGTCTCAAGACCATCTCCTGCACCTGGACCTGGACCAAAATCAAACATTGACAGGAAAGCACCAGCATACCAGCCTTTATCTTTCGATTGAGCAATATCGTAGCTGCCTTGCACTGCCATATTATCATTCGATAATGTTTGGCCACGGAATATGTAGTTGCTGGTTAAAGCGACATTTGCTGAGCTTTCTGTTGCATGTGAACTTGTTGCAGACAACACAAATGCTGCTGAGAGCATCAATACCGCTAGTTGTTTTTTAATCATTTTTCTCACCCCAATAAACTGACACTTAATAAATTTTTAAGATTTTAACAACTATTGATAAAGAAAATACCCTTATCATCACAAATCACCGTAATTTATGTAAAATAGAACCCAATTTTAATCAAACAATGTAGATTAGCCCTTATGCAAATACCTGAAATCGATAAACTTATTCAATCTGTCGTTGAAAACATCCCGGGGAAAATCGGGCCTTTTGGTGATGAGCTACAAGATTATTTACGTAAAAGTCTTTCTGCAACATTGAAAAAAATGGATATAGTGACGCGACATGAATTTGATATTCAATCTGCAGTGCTACAAAAAACACGTAAAAAAGTGGATGAAATGGAAGAGGTTATCAAGAAGCTGGAGTCGAAGTTGCTCTAGCCAAATATATCTGACCAGGAAATCACCGCCTTAAAGTGAATACCAATTTATTAACAAAATGTAGGTGTGAATTTATTCACACCAAGGACTCTTGTTACTTTGTTCGGGCACACACACAGGGGGATAAAACTACTACTTTGACACCGTTCTCG
>JAUVGM010000179.1 GCA_030593785.1 Gammaproteobacteria bacterium
TGCATCATGTCTAGAATTGTACCGCCTGCGACGAATATCGCCATGACGATGATATACATCTGCATTACATCGGTTGATATTAATGACGTAAGTGCGTCAAAAGGGTTGGTCATGAACATTTTGTTATCCTCAAAATTATTGGACTTGAACTAGAGTTTCCTTAATTGAAACCCCCTAAAATTAACTGCCGCCTAGAATATCCCTAAATTGACTGAGCGTCGAGAATTAATGCATTACCCCCCTATACATATTATTTATACCCCATGCTTTTTTGCCTAAATAGAACATTCCATATGCCTATTTCGGAAAACTTCTACTTTTTGTGAGCAAAAAAATATTTCTATGAGAATTGTCGAAAAAACACACAATATTCTACCTCTGGTAAAAGTAGGTGTATTTTTAATTAATTTAGCTCTGAAAGATTAATTTATAGAATCATCTGCATCATAAAAAAGGCGTTACCTGCAAAACAAGTAACGCCCTTTTATTTATACATTTTTAAGCTTTAATTCGTACGATATAAACCACGAGAACTTGCACGGTCATATTGATCCAACTGCTTCATAACCAGGTGCAATGCATCTTTATAGGGTACGGTACCTTGCTTGCGAATAATATCCTGTCCTTCTCTGCTCACTGCATACTTAATAAAATCACGCACCAGCGGTGTTTTATTGCTGCGATTAATTACAAGATAAAGTGGACGATACAAGGCATAAGAACCATTTTTAATATTATCGTAAGTAGGCGCTTTACCATCGAGTTTGAGTAATTTTAGATCGCGTTTTTTCGCACTACTAATACCTGAAACACCAACACCATTAGGATTTTTTAGTACACCCTTTTCAACAGGACCGGAAGATTTAACGACATAAGTACTTACAAATTCTTGCTCGTAATTTGCAAAAACGAGTTCACGTAGCGTACGTCCAACACCGGAAAGCTTACCACGGCGAGTAAATAGCTCTATCTTTGCATCATTGCCACCTAACTGTTTCCAGTTAGTGATTTTGCCAAGATAAAGAGCACGTAACTGCTCAAACGTAATATTACTAACCGGATTATCTTTATTTACAAAGACAACCAATGCATCCCATGCAACCGGAATCTGATACGCATTACGTTCTAATTTATTTTTATATATAGAGATACGGCAAGCCCCACCAATATCAATACTGCCATTAGCCGCATTTCGAATTCCTTTGGTCGCTCCACCACCGCTCAGCTTGACCGGCACACCTGTTTTTTTTGTGTATGCTTTCGCCATTTCTTTCATAAAGGCTTTTTTAGAGATACCACAGCCTGCCCAATGCAGTGTTTCAACGGCAAAAGAAGCAGAACTTGATAATAAAAGTGAAATTCCGAAAAATGATACTAAATAAAGCTTAATTGACTTCATACTGCACCTCAAAATATATTTAATTAAAAATATCCGGTCAGCTTGTTTATTATTATTAGAATTTAACTGAATGATATTTCAGAGATAACAAGTTTCGACCTACCAAAAACTGCTCTCCATGAGAATATATAATCCGCTGATGACGTGACACTTGTTAACAATGACGCCTAATAATTGACCAATCCCCTAGCATAATCAAGGCAATCTTCTAGACTGATTCTAATTGATGCAAAATGCACCTACAGATTAGTATGGTGAAACGTTCAGGTAATTTAAGTTTTGCTACCTTTCTATCTGCCGCTATAGAAACTGGCAAATGAAAGAACATTGTCTATAGTTACTGACAATCGCCTATTTATCCCTAAGCTATTATTTCTAAAGATTTTTATTTACTTTTCTTACGTGTAATTCGTAAGAAAATTAACTTTATTTGCAAGAAAAGTACTACTTAATGACTACCCATATGGGGTAGATGCAGTTCCTGAGTATTTTAGTATATAATGATTTCATTATGTTCTTAATAAATCTGATTAGTCACTGCACGATTCAACACCTATAATCGCGCGCTCGTTAAAATCACTACTGATCACAGTAATCTAAGGCCACGCTATGACCGTATTACATGACCCAATTTCGCCTCCAGAAGGCCGGATTGAAACTAAAAACACCACTTGCTACATGTGCGCGTGCCGTTGTGGTATCCGCGTAACGCTGAGAGATAACGAAGTTCGATATATCCAGGGTAATCCCGACCATCCTTTAAACAAGGGTGTGATTTGTGCCAAAGGCGCCTCGGGCATTATGAAACAGTATTCTCCTGCACGTTTAACCAAGCCGTTAAAACGAAAAGAAGGTTCAGATCGTGGTAAGGCTGAATTTGAAGAAATCAGCTGGGATGAAGCCTTCCAGATTATGGAAGATCGATTAAGCCATTTACGTGAAACCGATCCTAAGAAATTTGCTCTGTTTACTGGTCGTGATCAAATGCAAGCCCTCACTGGCTTATTCGCAAAGCAATTTGGTACCCCAAACTACGCTGCACACGGTGGTTTCTGCTCAGTCAACATGGCTGCCGGCATGATTTACACCATCGGTGGTTCTTTCTGGGAATTTGGTGGTCCTGATTTAGACCGTTCTAAACTCTTTATTATGATTGGTACTGCCGAAGACCATCACTCTAACCCAATGAAAATTGCGCTATCTAAATTCAAGCGTAACGGTGGTCGTTTTATCTCGATTAATCCTGTTCGTACCGGTTACTCAGCCATTGCTGATGAATGGATTCCGATTAAACCCGGCACTGATGGCGCATTAATGCTGGCATTGATTCACGAACTCATCAAAACAGGTCTTTATGATCGTGATTTCCTTGTTCAATACAGTAACTCTGCAGAGCTCGTTAGTACGGATGAAGCCAGTGATGATTTTGGTTTGTTCGTGCACACGGATATCACACAAGATACAGAATGTTTTGAAGTACAAGATCGTGTTTGGTGGGATCGCAACAGCGATAAACCCATGCATGCACGTGAAGAAAGTCTGGACCCTTTCCTACTCGGCGAATTCAGCATGCCTGATGGTCGCCAGGTTAAGCCGGCTTTTCAATTATTAAAAGATCGCGTTGAAAAATATACACCTGATTGGGCTGCTGAAGTAACAGGTATACCTGCAGAAACAATCAAAACATTAGCTCACGAAATGGGCATCACAGCACGTGATGAACAAATTGAATTGCCGATTGCATGGACGGATGCATGGGGTAAAGATCACGATACCATTACGGGTAACCCGGTTTCTTTCCATGCAATGCGTGGTTTAGCGGCACACTCTAATGGCTTCCAAAGTATTCGTGCTTTAAGTATTTTGATGAGTCTTTTAGGTACGATAGACCGCCCGGGTGGCTTCCGTCATAAAGCACCGTTCCCGCGTCCAATTCCTCCTTGTGCAAAAACACCAAAAGGGCCAGAAGGCGTTCAACCAAACACACCTTTAGATGGTATGCCTCTTGGTTGGCCTGCTGAGCCAAACGATCTTTTCGTTGATGACAAAGGTGAGCCTGTTCGTATTGACAAGGCGTTCTCCTGGGAACACCCGCTTTCTGTTCATGGCTTGATGCACAATGTCATCACCAATGCGGTGAACAAAGATCCATATGGCATTGATACCTTAATGATCTTCATGTCCAACATGGCATGGAACTCATCCATGAACACGAAAGAAGTGCGTGACATGTTGAACTCAAAAGATGAAAACGGTGAGTTCAAAATTCCTTTCTTAATCGTTTGTGATGCATTCCAATCTGAAATGTCAGCCTATGCGGATTTGTTATTACCCGATACCACTTACCTTGAACGTCATGATGTTATGTCGATGTTGGATCGTCCCATTTCAGAATTTGATGGTCCAGTTGATTCAGTTCGTATTCCGGTTGTTCCACCGACAGGTGATTGCAAACCGTTCCAGGAAGTGATTATTGAACTCGGTGCACGTTTAGGTTTGCCTGCTTTCGCCAATGAAGACGGCTCACATAAGTATCGTGACTACCCTGACTTCATCGTTAACCATGAAACAGCACCAGGTTCTGGTATTGGTTTCTTATCGGGCTGGCGTGGTAAAGGTGGCGAGAAGTTCATGAAAGGTGAACCGAATCCGAACCAGTGGGAAATGTATGAGAAAAATAATTGTGTTTACCATCATGAATTACCCAAGTCTTACCAGTACATGCGTAACTGGAATCGTGGTTATTTAAAATGGTCACAAGAGCATGCATTAACACGTTATGCCGAGCCAATTAACATTCATATTTATTCTGAAGTGTTAATGAAATTCCGTTTAGCGGCGCAAGGTAAGCTTGAAGGTAAGCAACCACCAGAACATTTGCGTATGCGTGTTGAAACACATTTTGATCCGCTACCGTTCTATGCAGAACCGTTAGAAGTTCAGTTAACCGATAAGCAAAAGTATCCATTAGCTGCTTTGACACAACGCCCAATGGCAATGTATCACTCGTGGGATTCACAAAATGCGTGGCTACGTCAGATTCATGCGCATAACTATATGCACATTCACCCATCTACTGCACAAGCACAAGGCATTGAAGATGGCGGCTGGATGTGGGCTGAATCGATGCACGGCAAGGTTAGATGCTTAGCCAGATACAGCGAAGCCGTTGAGCCAGGTACAGTCTGGACCTGGAACGCGATTGGTAAAGCAAAAGGTGCCTGGAACCTTGATGGTGATGCAAATGAATCGAAAAAAGGTTTCTTATTGAACCATTTGATTTCTGAAGAATTGCCAAAGAATGAATGTGGCGAACATATTTCAAACTCTGATCCTGTTACCGGTCAGGCAGGCTGGTTTGACGTGCGTGTCCGTGTTTATAAAGCAGAGGACGATGAGCCTAAAGAAACATATCCTCAGTTTGATGAAATGCCACATGTTCCGGGAACAGGTGATCGACCTAAGAAAATAGGTTTCTTCGCTGGCATGTTTACTAAAGGAGCCAAATAATGACTCAGTTAGCTTTAGTTATTGATTTGAATGTTTGCGTTGGTTGTCATGCCTGCGTAACAAGTTGTAAAGAATGGAATACCTCAGGTCCAGCTGGTTTTATGACGGATGAAAATCCGTACGGCAAAGATCCAACCGGTACTTTTTTTAACCGTGTACAAACTTATGAAATTGGTGAGTTTCCAAAAACAGAAACCGTTCACTTCCCTAAGAGTTGTTTACATTGTGAAGACGCACCTTGTGTTCCTGTTTGTCCGACTGGCGCAAGTTATAAGCGCGAACAAGACGGCATCGTATTAGTTGATTACGACAAGTGTATTGGTTGTCGTTATTGCACATGGGCTTGTCCTTACGGTGCACGTGAAATCGATGAAGAACAAAAGGTCATGAAAAAATGTACCTTATGTGTTGACAGAATTTATGATGAATCGCTACCAGAAGCAGAACGTAAACCAGCATGTGTATTGGCTTGCCCAACTAGCGCACGTTTATTTGGTGATGTTCATGATCCTGATTCAGAAGTCTCTATACAGATTCGTGAAGAAGGCGGTTACCAGCTAATGCCTGAATGGGGCACCAATCCGTCTAACCATTATTTACCTCGTCGTAAAATACGTATGCATATTCATGAAGATGAATTACAGCGTGCTGATAATCCGCTTAATAAAGAACAACGCGGACCAAGTGCACCTGTTGATGGAACCACACTAGACGACACAACCTCATGGTAATTGAAATCGTATAGCTTG
>JAUVGM010000115.1 GCA_030593785.1 Gammaproteobacteria bacterium
TTTATAGCAATAGTTTTAAAAATGGCATCTTATTAATTAAGTTAGATGAGACTGTGATTGAGCAACTATTTAATGATGTTGTGGCTAACGAAGGTTATGAATTAAATGTTGATTTAGAAAATCAAACGATTACTAAAGCCGATGATAGTGTAATCAAATTTGATGTTGATGAATTTCGTAAACATCGTTTGTTAAATGGTTTAGATGATATTGGTTTAACCATGAAACATGTTGATGACATCAAAGCATACGAACAACGCCGTAGTGCAGAAGCGCCATGGTTGTTTAACTAATTAATGATTGGGCAAACATAAAATCATTTATTGCCCCTGACTATATATTGTAGGTCGGGCTCGTAGTGCCCTCATCTAAAATAGATAAGAGGGTATTCAGCCCGACAGCTGCGTCAGATTAAAATCTGACCTACATTTGAATATTTAATAATGGATAAAAAATTATGACGAAAAAAATTGCAGTTCTACCTGGTGATGGTATTGGACAAGAGATTATTGCTGAAGCAGTTAAAGTAATTGAAGCATTAAAAGCGGATGGCCTTGATGTTGAAATGGAACATGGTCTAGTCGGTGGTACGGCTTACGATGAAACCGGTTCACCATTACCAGAAGCTACTCTAAAGCTTGCTAAAGAATCCGATGCGATTCTTCTTGGTGCGGTAGGTGGTTATAAATGGGAGTCATTGGATATTGCAGTACGACCTGAGAAAGGTTTATTAGGTTTACGTGCAGAGTTAGATTTGTTTGCTAACTTACGACCTGCGATTCTTTACCCACAACTTGCTGATGCATCAACACTTAAACCTGAAGTAGTTTCAGGTTTAGATATTATGATCGTACGTGAGTTAACGGGTGGTATTTATTTTGGTGAACCACGTGGTGTACGCATTTTAGAAAATGGTGAACGTCAGGGTTATAACACGTTAGTTTATAAAGAGTCTGAAGTGAAACGCATTGCAGAAGTTGCATTTGATATTGCACGTAAACGTGATAGCCGAGTTTGTTCTGTTGATAAAGCAAACGTTTTAGAAGTAACAGAAATGTGGCGTGATGTTGTGAATGAATTGCATGAAGATAATGAAGATATTGAGTTATCACACATGTACGTTGATAACGCGGCAATGCAATTAGTGCGCGCACCAAAACAGTTTGACGTCATGGTAACAACAAATATGTTTGGCGACATTCTTTCTGATTGTGCAGCAATGTTAACTGGTTCAATCGGCATGTTACCTTCAGCGTCATTAAACGCAAAAGGCCAGGGTATGTATGAACCTATTCATGGTTCTGCGCCTGATATAGTAGGGCAAAACGTAGCAAACCCATTAGCAACCATTTTATCGGTAGCAATGATGTTACGTTATTCATTAGATGAAAGCGCGATGGCAGATCGTATTGAGAAAGCAGTCGATAACGTTCTCGATCAAAAATTACGTACTGCAGATATTTATTCAGACGGCATGAAGCAAGTCAGCACATCAGAAATGGGTGATGCTGTCGTCGCTGCACTATAAATAAATTTTGCCACTAAGGACACAAAGAACACCAAGTTTTAAAAATAGATTTTCTTATTTTTTTAAATTTCAATGGTTTTTCTTCGTGTTCTTTGTGTACTTCGTGGCTATATGTTTAAAAGTTTAAATGAAGGATATATTAAGATGAAAAGAGTAGGGTTTGTAGGTTGGCGCGGAATGGTTGGTTCAGTACTGATGCAACGTATGCGCGAAGAAAATGATTTTAATGATATCGAACCTGTTTTTTTTACCACATCTCAAGCAGGACAAGCCGGTCCTAATGTAGGTAAAGACATACCCGCGTTAAAAGATGCAAATGACATCAACGAACTTAAAACGATGGATGTTATTGTTACTGCTCAGGGCGGTGATTATACCAATGCAGTTTACAAAGACTTACGTAAGTCGGGTTGGGATGGTTATTGGATTGATGCGGCATCTTCATTACGCATGGTTGATGAAAGTATCATCGTACTTGATCCTGTTAACAAAGATGTGATCAAAGATGGTTTAGCTAACGGTGTTAAAACATTTGTTGGTGGTAACTGTACTGTCAGTTTAATGCTGATGGCCGTGGGTGGTTTATTCGAAAAAGATTTAGTTGAATGGATTACACCTATGACTTATCAAGCCGCATCAGGTGCGGGTGCTAAAAACATGCGTGAGTTAATTCGTCAAATGGGCGCGATTAACGATAACGTTAAAACAATGAATGAAGATCCTGCAACAGCAATTTTAGATATTGATAAAAGCGTGACAGACTTTATTCGTAGTGATGCATACCCAACAGAACAATGGCCTGCACCGTTGGCCGCAAGTTTAATTCCCTGGATTGATGTACCTCGTGATAGTGGTCAGACAAAAGAGGAATGGAAAGCGCAAGTTGAAACCAATAAAATTTTAGGTCGTTTAAGTAATCCTGTACCGATTGATGGTTTATGTGTACGTATTGGTGCAATGCGTTGTCACTCACAAGCACTGACTGTTAAAATGAAACAGAATGTACCAATGGATGAAATTCATGATATTTTAGCCAGCCATAATGATTGGGTAAAAGTCGTTGCCAACGAACCTGAAGTGACTATTAAAGAACTTACTCCTGCAGCAGTGACCGGTACGTTAACGGTTCCGGTAGGGCGCATGCGTAAACTTTCAATGGGTGATGATTACTTATCAGCATTTACTGTTGGTGATCAATTGCTATGGGGTGCAGCAGAACCTTTACGTCGTATGTTACGAATTCTTTTAGAGAGTTAAAAATAAATGATTAAAGAAGTAGATATAGCAATAGTCGGTGCATCCACTCAAGTTGCTGAAACATTACTTGAAGTTTTGGAAGAGCGAAAATTTCCAGTTGGACAAATTCATTTGCTTGATACGGAATCATCTTCAGGTACACGTTTAGAATTTGATGGTTACGCTTTAAAAATTGGTGATGTTCATTCTTTTGAATTTTCACAAGTACAAATTGCTTTTTTTGTTTCTACTGAAGAAGTATCAAAAGAGTTTGTAGAAAAAGCAGCAAGCCAGGGTTGTATCGTTATTGATCGCACACCTGCTTTTAGAATGGATAAAGATGTTCCGCTTATTATTCCCGAAGTGAATGAAGATGCGATGGAGGGAGTTCATAAGCGAAAAATTATTTCATCACCAAGCTGTACCAGTATTCAAATGTTATTGGCGTTAAAACCAATTTACGATGCCGTGGGTATTAAGCGCATTAATGTTTCAACCTATCAGTCTGTTTCCGGTTCAGGTAAAGATGCCGCTGAAGAATTAGCTTCACAAACAGCAGCCTTGTTAAATTTTCGTGATGTAAAATGTAAAACTTATCCAAAACAAATTGCATTTAATGTTTTACCGCAAGTCGGCGAGCTTCTTGATAACGGTTATACCGATGAAGAAATGAAGTTGCTTCATGAAACACAAAAGGTTTTAAATGATGAATCAATTTTGGTAAATGCGACTGCCGTGCGTGTACCTGTTTTTATAGGTCATGCGGCATCTGTTCATATTGAAACAAAAGAAAAAATTTCTGCTGAAAAGGTTCAGGACTTATTGCGACAAACAGACGGGATTGAGCTGTTAAATGAGCAGCAGTCAGGTGGCTGGCCAACACCCGTAACGGAAGCTGCAGGTAATGATTCTGTTCATGTTGGACGAGTACGTGAGGATATTTCGGCTGAAAATGGAATAAACTTGTGGGTAGTGACTGATAATATGCGTAAAGGAGCAGCAACTAATGCTGTTCAAATAGCAGAAATTTTGGTAAAACTTTACATATAAGCTATAGTTACTGCATACTTATAAAGAATTTTCGAGCTATATTTAGGTAAGTTATTGAAAAATAAGAAAATACACCTAAATATGGCTGTTGCGTTGAGGGACGCTAAATGAAGTGGAGAGTTGTTATGCTGCGTAAGCTAGCCGTTTTTATTGTATCAGCTGGTCTAACGATGTCGCCTTTGTCGGTTCAGGCATTGGGATTTGGTGGAATTAAGTTAAAGTCATCTTTGAATGAAAAATTGAATGCAGAAGTTAGTCTGTTATCAGCAACTGCAAACGATGTTCAAAGCCTGACAATCAAGCTTGCGACGGAAGAAGCATTTTTGCGTTCTGGTATAGACCGAACTGCACTTCTTAATAAACTCAAGTTTAAAGTTAAGCAAGATAATGACGGTGAATACTATATACATGTAACAACGTCAGAAAGCGTACGTGAACCCTTCATGAATTTCCTTTTGGAAATGAATTGGAAAAATGGTCGTATGCTTCGTGAATACACTATGTTGATTGACCCTCCTGGTCGTGCTCCAAAACAAATTGCTGAACCAGCACCTGTCATTGCAGAAACTATATCTCCAGAACCCGAAGTTGAATTTGAAGAGCCTGCTGCAGAAATTGAAGAGGCCACTCTATTTGTAGAACCTGTTGCCGAAATTGAAACAACTCCAGAAGTAGACTTTGAACCCTCTGCAATAATAGAAGAAGAGCCAGTGGCTGTTATTGAAGATGAGCCAGTAGCAGAAGAAGAACCGGTCGTTGCTGTAGAAGAGGAGGTTGCGGTTGAAGAAGAACCTGTTGCTGAAACTGAAGCCGTTATTGAGGTTGAGCCGGTTGCTGAAGTAGTTGAAGCAGAGCCTGCTGTAGAACCTGAAGTTGAAGAGGCTTTCGTAGGTGATGACATATGGCCTCGTATCCCATTAGCCGCTTATGGGGCTGATGATACAGCTGCTCCTGAAGAGCCTATGGTTACTGAAGTGGCAGAAGAAGAGGGCGAACTAGGTGATTTGGATTACGGAATCACCAAAGCAAACGATAATCTTTGGAATATTGCTGAAAAACTTCGTCAAGGTGATGATAGCGTCAGTGTTTATCAGGTCATGATGGCATTATTAAAAAGTAACCCGGATGCCTTTATTGATAATAACGTTCATCGTTTAAAAGTAGGTCACGTATTACGTATTGATGATCCTACCGTTTTAACGTCCATTTCACGTAAAGAAGCTGCGAACTCTTTCATTGAGCAAACAGATAGCTGGAATAGTTATCGTCAACAAGTTGCTGAAGCTGCGGGTGTTCAACCCATTATGGCTGGTGAAGCGATGGCTGAAAGTGAAGCCGCTCCAACTGAAACGACGGGTGAATTAACTTTATCCTCGCCAGATGGAAAAAGCTTAACTACTGGTGGCGGTTCAAATGAAGAAACATTAAGTAATGATTTAGCGACTATGCAGGAACAATTGCGTCAGGCTAAATCGGATTCAGGCACTATGCGTACACGCAATGTCGAATTAAATAACAAACTACAATCGCTTGAAGATGAACTTAACCGTTTACAACGTTCACTCTCTGTTAAAGATGATGAATTAGCAGCATTACAACAACAGCTTTCCAGTTTAGGTCAACAATCTGCTGTAGAAGCTCCACCTGTTGTAACTGAAGAACCAGCAAAACCTGAAGTTGCAGAAGAACCGGTACAACCAGAAGTGGCTGAGCCTGTTGTAGAAGAACCAGCAGCGCCAGAAGTTACAGAGCCTGTAGCAGAGGAACCAGCAACACCTGAAGTTGTAGAACCGGTCGCTGAAGTTCAACCTGAAGAACCCGCTGCTCCTGCTGCGGAACAGGGAATAATGGATACCGTTATGGGTATTCTTGCTTCAGTTGGTGGAATCGTAGCGGGCCTGAATTTAGGTAGTGATTCACTACTCTTTATTGCTGCTCCTATCCTGCTGGTCTTATTAATTATTGTTGCCATTGTTATTAAACGTCGTCGTCAAGGTGATAACTTCCAGGAAAGTATTCTTACCGGTGCAGCAACCGCATCTGCTGCAGAAGGAGCTGGTACTGTAAGTGGTGATTCAACAACGTTCTCTGAAGAATCATCATTCCTGAGTGATTTTGCTATGAGTGGTGCAAGTGCGATTGAAGCAGACGATAGTGAAGTTGATCCTCTTACTGAAGCGGATGTATTTATGGCATATGGTCGCTATGAAGCGGCAGAAGAGCGTTTAAATGAAGCGGTTCAGAACGAACCAGATCGTATGGAGCTTCGTGCTAAGTTACTTGAGTTACACCATGCAACTCAAAATAAAGATGCCTTTGAAGCTGCTGCAGAAGATTTCTATGCCAGCCTGGGTGGAACAGATAATCCTTTATGGGACAAAGTAGTTAGTATGGGTTCAGAGATTGCACCTGCAAATCCTTTATTCAATCAAGGTGGTGGTGCAGCAGATATTCCAGCCACTTCTGAAGTACCGGCCATTGATGATCCGGGTATGGCGATGACAGATAGCCAGGTTATGGATATTGGTTTAGAAACAGGTGTATTTGCGGCTGCAGAATTAGGCGGTGCAACAGAAGCATCTGGTGATGACATGGACTTCAACCTTGATCTTGGTGATATGGGTGAAAGTACAGCTGACGAACCTGATATGGATTTCAATCTTGATATTGGTGGTGATGCCTCAGCAGAAGAACCAGCAGCTGACCTTGATTTTAATCTTGATATGGGAACGACAGAGTCTGCTGATGAAGCAGTAACAGAAGATGTTGGACTTGATTTTAATTTAGATATTGGTGGTGATGATGCCGCAGCAGAAGAGCCTGCAGCCGATATGGATTTTAATCTTGATATGGGGACAACAGAGTCTGCCGATGCAGGCGGTTTAGATTTTGACCTTGATATTGGTAGTGGAGAAACAGAAACAGAAACTGCA
Source organism: Gammaproteobacteria bacterium (assembly GCA_030593785.1). GTDB lineage: Bacteria > Pseudomonadota > Gammaproteobacteria > UBA6429 > Thiohalophilaceae > JAGLTQ01. Next base: position 6,748 of record JAUVGM010000115.1, read on the forward strand.
GATGCAGGTTTAGATTTTGATACAGGTGGTTCTGATGAAGGTTCATTAGATTTAAATCTTGATGCTTCTGATACTGCCGATGCAGATCTTGGTGGCGGCGATGAAGTGGGAACAAAATTAGATCTCGCGAAAGCCTATATTGATATGGGTGATCCAGAAGGTGCACGTAGCATTCTGGACGAGGTAATGGATGAGGGAAGCAGTACACAAAAAGAAGAAGCGCAATCGTTATTGGGACAAATTGCGTAAAGCTCTACTTTAAGTTGGTTAGGTGATATAGGTTTTACCTTTAGAGCTTGCAACTTATATTTAAAGCCACACCCATATTGGTGTGGCTTTCTTGTTTCTAACTTTAGGATATAAATAAAGTACATTAATATGAGAATTGCTTTAGGCATAGAATATGATGGTCGTGCATTTTGTGGATGGCAGTTTCAAGACCATTCACCATCAGTGCAAGAGGC
>JAUVGM010000067.1 GCA_030593785.1 Gammaproteobacteria bacterium
AGTGATGAATCAATGATTCCATGTCACCTTTCATGTTTTCACGACTTGGTGGAGTTAACTTATGATCATCCAGCATGACGGGGCCATCTGGATTTTCACGTAGCCATTTTGAACATTGTTTAATAATACGATTTGACTGACGGAATTCTTCGACTCGAACAAGGTAACGATCATAACAATCACCGTTCTTCCCTACCGGAATATCAAAATCCATTTTGTCGTAAACTTCATAAGGCTGCTTCTTACGTAAATCCCACTCAATACCCGAACCACGTAACATGGGACCTGTGAATCCAAGTTGTAAAGCACGTTCTGGTGAAACAACCGCTATATCAACTGTACGCTGTTTCCAGATACGGTTATCGGTTAACAGGGTTTCATACTCATCAACATAAGCTGGAAAACGGTCGGTAAAATCATCAATGAAATCGAGTAACGAACCTTCTCTGTTTTCATTGAGCAAGATAACTTTTTTAGCATCTATGTATTTCGATTTTTTAAAGCGTGGCATGCGATCAGGCAAGTCACGATATACACCACCGGGACGATAATATGCTGCGTGCATGCGTGCGCCCGAAACAGCTTCGTACATATCCATTAAATCTTCACGTTCACGGAAGCAGTACAGGAACATGGTCATTGCCCCCACATCTAATGCGTGCGTTCCTAACCACATTAAGTGATTCAGGATACGTGTAATTTCGTCGAACATGACGCGAATATATTGCGCACGTTCAGGTACTTCGACACCTAATAATTTTTCCAGCGCAAGAACATAACCATGTTCATTACACATCATAGACACGTAATCGAGACGGTCCATGTAAGGAATACTTTGATTAAAGGGTTTGTACTCTGCTAATTTTTCAGTACCACGATGCAATAAACCGACATGAGGATCAGCACGTTGAATAACCTCACCATCCATTTCAAGAACCAGACGTAACACACCGTGTGCAGCAGGATGTTGTGGTCCGAAATTCAATGTGTAATTACGAATCTCAGGCATTACTACTATCCTCTTCTATCGCACGATCGGCATAACGATGATCATCACGAATAATACGTGGTGTGCTTATACGAGTTTCAATCGAAACAGGCTGATAAATGACACGTTTTTTATCTTCGTCATAACGCATTTCAACGTTACCGCATAATGGGAAATCTTTACGGAAAGGATGACCAACAAAACCATAATCAGTCAGAATACGTCGTAAGTCATTGTGGCCATCAAAAATGATACCGTAAAGATCAAACGCTTCACGTTCAAACCAGTTTGCACCATTCCAAATATTCGTTACTGAAGCAACCTGAGGTGGTTCACCTTCCGCAAAAACACGAACGCGAACGCGATGATTATTTTTCACTGATAATAATTGATATGTAACCGCAAAGCGTTCACCTTCCCAATTACCACCCGCGTATTCACTGTAATCAACACCGCACAAATCTATCATTTCTTCAAAATGATATTCAGCTTCATCTCTTAATGCTGTGCATACTTCAATGAGGTTTTGTTTCTTAACAACAAAGTTGAGTTGACCAACGCTAACGAAACATTCATCAAACATACCCGCAAAACGGTTGCGTAATGAATCTGCTAATTTATTGTAATATTCAGACATGATAGATTCTTATGTTCGCGCGATAGTACTGGTACGGCGAATTTTATTTTGTAACTGCAAAATTCCGTATATCAAAGCTTCTGCTGTTGGTGGGCAACCCGGTACATAAATATCAACAGGAACAACACGATCACAACCACGAACAACAGCATATGAATAATGGTAATAACCGCCACCATTAGCACAAGAGCCCATTGAGATAACCCAACGAGGTTCAGCCATTTGGTCATAAACCTTACGTAAAGCCGGCGCCATTTTATTTACAAGAGTACCCGCAACAATCATGACATCTGATTGACGAGGACTTGGTCTAAAAATAATACCAAAACGATCCAAATCGTAACGTGCTGCAGCAGAATGCATCATTTCGACTGCACAACATGCGAGTCCAAAAGACATTGGCCACATTGAACCCGTGCGAGCCCAATTAATAAGTTTATCAGCCGAAGTAGTAATGAAACCTTCGTTGAGTTTGCCTTCGATCATTCCCATTCCAGAGCTCCTTTCTTCCACTCATAAATGAAACCAATCACCAAAATACCAAGGAAAATTAACATTGCGATGTAACCAAACATACCGATGTCTTCAAGCACGATGGCCCAGGGAAACAAAAATGCGATTTCTAAATCAAAGATGATAAAAAGAATTGCAACGAGGTAGTAACGCACATCAAACTTCATTCGCGCATCACCGAAAGCTTCAAAGCCACACTCATAAGCAGAGTTCTTTTCACTGTCTGGTTTATGTGGTGAAAGCACAAAACCCAGGGCAATCATGATGGCACCGACAGCTAGGCCGATAACAATAAATATTAATACTGGTAGGTAATTCTCTAACATTAACTCCAGTCGCCTCTTATTATTAATTACTGAAATGGGGCCGTTAAAACGACTTCTTTTTATATTTTTATTATTATTTTTTGCTTTAAAAACACACGAGGCTTTTGCATAAAGCGCGAGCTAGTCTAGGCCAGCAGCCGTTTATGTGTCAAGTTTAGATTGTTAAGGGAAAACAATTAGAATCAATAGCTTAGATGATGTTTAGGGGGGCATAAAAAATTTTGTACGCTCTTTTATATTTTTATAACGACTAAATCTTTATGCACATATGAATTTAAAAAACAAACGCTTCTATTTTAAACTTTCCTTATATAGATATTATTAAATTCACAATTGTAATTAAAATCATGAGACCTCGACTACAGGTATGGTTTACCTTTATTTATCCAATTTATATCAATATATTCTGCACAAAAAAAAGCCAGTTTTCATTATACTGAAAACTGGCTTTCTAACTGGTCGGGACGAGAGGAATCGAACCTCCGACCCCCTGCACCCCATGCAGGTGCGCTACCAGGCTGCGCTACGTCCCGAAATTTGGTATTGGTATTTATAAGTAAAAAGGGGTCGGAGTCAAATTTATTATGAATAAATTTGACTCCGACCCCTTTCGGTAATTCTATTTTAAACAGTTAAAATTTCTAAAACTTCTTCCATTTCCATTCTTAACTGTTGAATGGTGTTTGAATCACATTTTGTTTCATTTTTACCCGATTGGTTGTCACTCAATTGCAACCGTGCACCACCAATGGTGTAACCCTGTTCATATAACAAACTACGGATTTCTCGAATCATTACCACATCTTGGCGCTGGTAATAACGGCGATTTCCACGACGTTTAACTGGCTTTAATTGTGGAAATTCTTGTTCCCAATAACGCAGTACGTGTGGCTTAACCGCACATAACTCACTTACTTCACCAATGGTGAAATAGCGTTTACCAGGAATTGGCGGTAGTTCGTTGTTATTCGTGGGTTCCAGCATATGCTTCGACTCTCGCTTTTAATTTTTGTCCAGGTCTAAACGTTACGACACGTCTAGCTGTTATCGGAATTTCTTGCCCCGTCTTGGGATTTCGCCCCGGGCGCTGTTTTTTGTCTCTTAAATCAAAATTGCCAAATCCAGATAATTTTACCTGTTGGCCATTTTCGAGGGCATCTCGCACCTCTTCAAAAAACATTTCTACCAATTCTTTAGCTTCTCGCTTATTGAGCCCTAATTCCTCAAAAAGTCGCTCTGCCATGTCGGCTTTAGTCAACGCCATCTTTTATTCTCTATTATTTTATTATTCTCTCAATGTTGCACCAAGACGTTCTTTCAGTACGTCTATGATTTTATTGAGTTCTTTGTCGACATCCGTATCAGTAAGAGTGCGGGAAAGATCCTGTAAGGTCAAGCCTATAGCCAAACTTTTTCTACCAAAATCAATGCCTTCGCCGCGATATACGTCAAACAACTCGAATTGGCTGAGCACCTCACCGGCCACATCTTTGATGCAATTATGCAACTCTTGAGCGGTTACCGCTTCATCCATCACTAAAGCAAGATCGCGTCGAATCGCTGGAAACTTGGATAATGGTTTGAATGCTGGAATTTCACCATTTTCAATATTTTTCATTGTAATTTCAAAGAGATAGAGGCTCTGAGATAAACCCAGTTTCTTTTGTAAACGCGGATGAAGCGCGCCAACCCAACCAATTATTGGTTGATCTTTTGCGGCTAAATCTCGAATTGCAGCCGTTTGACCAGGGTGTAAAACATCATTTTGATTCGCTTCAAATTGGAAATCTGAGCCTCTTCCGGTCATTTCTAGCAATAATTCGACGTGATTTTTTAAATCATAAAAATCGACTGACTCAGTTGCTTGTCCCCACTGTTCAGGGGTCTTTGAACCAGTAATCACACCAGCCAACATTTTTTCTTGTTTAATATCAGTGACTTCATCATCTAACGGTACGAATGTAAGACCATACTCGAATAACGAAACTCGGTTTTGCTGACGATTTAGGTTGTATTTGACCGCAGAAATCAGTCCTGGCCATAAAGAGCTTCTCATCGCAGACAGATCTGCTGAGATTGGATTTGCTAATTCAATTGCTGTTATTTCTGGAGCAAAAAGCTTCTGCATTTCAGGATCTATGAAACTGTATGTGATGGCTTCTTGATAACCTTGCTGAACCAAAATCTGACGAAGTCGATTCATGCGCAATTTCGCTTCTGGTTTTGCCACCATGCTGAGTGCAGATGAAGCTTGGCTAACAGGTAAATTGTCATAACCAAAAATTCGCCCGATTTCTTCGATGAGATCTTCTTCAATACTGATATCAAAACGGAAATCTGGCGCGGTAATTTCCCAACCCGCGTCTGTTGCTGTGGGGTTGAGATCTAAACGCATCAGCATGCCCGTGATCTCTTCACGACTTAAATCAATACCGAGTATACGTTTCACACGTTCTGCGCGTAAGGAGACTACACCGCGCTCTGGTAAGTCTGCTGCGTTAGTTACGTTAACCACAGGGCCGGCTTTACCGCCTACAATATCGAGTAACAACTCTGTTGCGCGTTCAATTGCAGTAATCGGTAACGATGCCGCAACGCCACGTTCAAAACGATGAGATGAATCGGTGTGTAAACCAAAGCTACGTGCCTTACCGGCGATCACTAAAGGATTAAAATGTGCAGCTTCTAGTAAAATATCAACCGTATCATCTGAAACAGCAGAATCTGCTCCGCCCATGATACCGGCTAATGCTAAAGGTGCTTTATCATCGGCAATCACCAAGCAACCTTCGGTTAAGGTAATCTCTTGATCATTTAATAAGTTTAACTTCTCACCCGCTTTAGCATGACGCGCATGAATCGCACCATTGATTTTTGCTAAATCAAACGCATGCATCGGTTGACCTAGTTCAAGTAAAACAAAATTCGTCACATCAACCACAGGGCCTAAACTGCGAATACCCGAACGACGTAATTTTTCTTGCATCCAAAGCGGTGTTTCCGCTTTGGCATTCACATCTTTAATCACACGACCTAAATAACGTGGGCAGTCTTTGCCTGCTTCGAGTTTTACATCGATCGTATCTTTAATTTCTGCTTTGATTTCAGCTTGTTTGAATTCATTCACTGGCATTTTATTACTTACGCCAACTTCACGCGCGATACCTGCAATGCTGAAACAGTCTGCACGGTTCGGCGTAAGACTGAGTTCGATCATGACATCGTCTAAATTTAAGTATTCACGAATGTCTGTGCCGATAGGAGCATCATTTGGCAATTCCATTAGCCCTTCAGCCGTTTCGGTTATGCCTAACTCAGAAGTTGAACACAACATACCATGCGAAGGCACACCACGAAGTTTTGATTTCTTAATTTTAAAGTTGCCCGGTAACACCGCACCGACTAATGCCGCAGGAATACGTAAACCTTCACGTACATTAGCTGCACCACAAACAATGTTTAATGGTTCATCTTCACCGACGTTGACTTGGCAAACATTAAGTTTGTCTGCATCAGGATGTTTTTCGACTGACAACACTTCAGCAACAACCACTTTTGTAAACTCTGCCGCAACAGGATCAATGGCATCGACTTCAAGACCCGCCATTGTGAGTTGGTGTGATAATTCATCCGTGGATATGTTTGGGTTGATCCACTCTCTTAACCATTGTTCGCTAAATTTCATTTTTAAACCTTTTTAAAAACCTTTCAACGCAAAGACGCAAAGAACGCTGAGTTACGCAGAGAAAAATCATTTATAAAACCCGTTCATCACAATACGTAGGTTGGCTCAAGCAAAGCGGAGCCAACATTATACTTTTGTTGGTTCCGTCGCCTTGCTTCTTGAACCAACCTACAACTTTTAAAGTTTTTGACTTTAGTTAAACTGCTTCAAAAACCGTAAGTCATTCTCAAAGAATAAACGTAAGTCATTCACGCCATAGCGCAGCATGGCTAAGCGTTCGACTCCCATACCAAAAGCAAAACCAATATATTTTTCACTATCGATATCAACAGACTTAAAGACATTCGGATGAACCATGCCACAACCTAAAACTTCTAACCAACCTGTATGGCTACAAACGCGACAGCCTTCTCCACCACACATTACGCATTCAATATCCGCTTCTGCTGAAGGCTCGGTGAATGGAAAGTAAGATGGACGAAAACGAACAGCAAGATCATCTTGCTCAAAAAACTTTTGTAAAAAATCGATGAGAATGGATTTTAAATCTGTAAAAGAAACATTTTCATCCACCATGAAACCTTCGACCTGATGAAACATCGGAGTATGCGTTACATCTGAATCACAACGATAAACACGACCTGGTGCGATCACGCGTAATGGCGGCGCTTTTTCTTTCATGGTACGTACTTGTACCGGTGAAGTATGTGTACGCAGTAAACGACCATCAGGAAAATAAAAGGTATCGTGCATAGCACGTGCAGGATGGGTTTCTGGAATATTTAACGCTTCAAAGTTATGAAACTCATCTTCAATCTCTGGTCCCGTTGCCACCTCAAAACCCATCTGTGAAAAAAGTTCTTCAATGCGCTCCATCGTGCGGGTAACAGGATGCAAACCACCGGCTTGTTGTCCACGACCCGGTAACGTGACATCAATCGTTTCACTCGCTAACTTGGCTTCAAGCTCTGCGTTGTTTAATGTTTCTTTACGCGCTTCGAGCGACTTCTGAACGGCTTGCTTAGCAACATTAATTGCTTGGCCGGCTGCCGGCTTTTCTTCTTTAGGAAGTTTACCGAGCATTTTCATGCGTTCAGTAATTGAGCCTTTTTTGCCCAAGTACGCGACGCGAATATCATCGAGTGATTTTAAATCAGCCGCATCATTAATTGCTTTTTCAGCGTCTGAAACTAATTGGTTTAATTCGTTTTGCATAACTTAATTTTAAAAAACCTTTTTAACATTTGAACTATTACTTATTAGTTAAATAGTTCACACCTGTGTTGTAGGTTCGAATTTATTCGAACGCGGTGTATACATTGACCACAGATGTTATTTCTATCTCTGCGTGCGAATAAATTCGCACCTACAAAAGACATCACTAAAATATTTTTACTTTAATCTTTTGTTCATAAAAAAAGGGAAGGCTTTTGGCCTTCCCTCTCTAATCGTTTTGTTGCAACTATTTTAACATCTCAAAATAGTGCAGCTCCGATTTACGCCAGGTTAGCTTTAGCTTGTTCTGCTATCACTGCAAAGGCTGCTTTGTCATGTACCGCAATGTCAGCTAAGACTTTACGATCAATTTCAATAGCGCCTTTCTTTAGGCCGTTTATAAATCGGCTGTATGTAATACCGCACTCACGAGCAGCAGCATTAATACGCGCAATCCATAAAGCACGGAATTGACGTTTACGTTGTTTACGATCTCGGTATGCATATTGTCCAGCTTTTGTTACCGCTTGAACCGCTACGCGAAATACATTTTTACGACGACCTGAATAGCCTTTGGCTTGGTCGAGGACTTTTTTGTGACGGGCTCTTGCCGTTACACCACGTTTTACTCTTGGCATCTTAAATTTCCTCTATTAACCGTAAGGCATCATGCGACGAACTAAACCCATATCTGACTCATGGATCGTTTCTGGTGAACGCAAATGGCGTTTACGCTTGGTGCTCTTCTTGGTGAGGATATGGCGACGATGTGACTGGCCACGTTTAATTTTACCAGAGGCCGTACGCTTAAAGCGTTTTGTGGCACTGCTGTTACTTTTCATTTTAGGCATTTCTATACTACTCCGCATTTAGGCCATATTTAATCTATGGCACTAAGGTTTAAAATTAAATGACAGCTTTTGCTATCACTTCTTTTTTGGGGCAATGACCATCACCATTTGTCGACCTTCCATTCTTGGAAACGATTCTACTGTTCCCAATTCTTTAAGATCGGCTTCAACGCGCTTTAGGAGTTTAAGCCCAAGCTCTTGGTGTGCCATTTCTCGACCGCGGAAACGTAACGTTACCTTGGTCTTATCTCCCCCTGTAAGGAAACGTGTCAGGTTGCGTAGTTTTACCTGATAGTCCCCTTCTTCCGTCCCAGGACGGAATTTCACTTCCTTGATCTGAACTTGCTTCTGCTTTTTCTTAGCATCGTGGCGTTTCTTTTTCTCTTCGAAAACGAACTTACCGTAATCCATAATCCGACAAACCGGTGGTTTGCCGTAGGTGAGACTTCTACAATATCCAAGTCTGCTTCTTCAGCCATGCGTTTAGCATCAACTAATAAAACGATGCCTGCTTGCTCACCTTCTTGATCAATTAAACGAACTTCTTTACCAGTAATGTCGTCGTTGATCCGTGTACCTTTATCTGCGCTGATAATAACTTCCTCTAAAAACCTATAAAAAATATCAAACTAATTTTATCTTAATCCCCTCCCCTTCAAGGGGAGGGCTAGGGTGGGGTGATAAATTATATTCCCTCACCCTAGCCCTCTCCCAGAGGGAGAGGGAATCTTATTCATTGCTCTTACTTTTGCAACGAAATACGGCCGCGGCTCGCAATTTCTTCGGAAAGTTTGGCAGTGAAATCATCAATTGACATCACTCCAAGCTCTTCGCCAGCTCGCGTGCGCACGGCCACAGTTTGATTC
>JAUVGM010000048.1 GCA_030593785.1 Gammaproteobacteria bacterium
GCCATTATTAACACAAATACTGTTTGGTAGAGCATTTCTAAGTTCACGCGAGATACGTTCAACTGCAAGACGAATTGAGGTTTGCATATTTTCACGGCGTTCTAATGCAGCATAAGAATCTAATGATCGTCCAATGATTAGTGTAGATAGACCACCAATAATACCCATGATGGCAATAACGATGATGATCTCTACAAGAGTAAAGCCGGCTTGTTTGTTAGAAAGTTTCAAATTAGATACCAATGCTTAAATATTTTTTGTCATTGCGAGCGTAGCGTGACAATCTCGTAATGAGAGCTCTGTAGCTGGAGATTGCCGCAGTCACTTTGTTCTTTCGCAATGACAATTTTTCTTTAAGTCGCATTAAAAATTCAACCTGTATGCAGATAAACCGATGCGAGAATTAAGTGGATCAGTCACAGTCACATCAATTCGTTTAGCATCATTCGCTTCGACATTAGTACCTGTACCTGGAGCTACAGCGTTTAGTTCGTTACCTGCAAAGCTCAATTGAATGCATACAGAAAAACCACTGTACTCAGCAGAAATATCATTTCCAGATTCATCTTGCATGTCTTGGCAGGCTAATACCGGACAAGCTGTATTGGCGGGGACAACATTATCTCCACAATAAAGTTGATTATTGTAATCATCAACATCATCAAAGAGTGCCCGGTTATTCCCTTCTTCACTTGTTAATATTGTTTCATTGAAAGCTGATGGTTGTGAAGCAAAGACTGGGGGTATACATAATGTATTACCCTGAGTTGGAAAGCGTACACAGCCTCCACCTATAGGCGTGCTGTCATCGTAAGCTTTTAATAAAATTTCTTCTAAGGTTGACTGTGCGAGCTCAATACTACGAATACGTACCATCGGATCAGCACTATAACGGGTGGTATTAATATAAATTAAGGTGATGCTGGTTAATGCAACAGACATAATGACAATAAAGATCACCAGCTCGATTAGGCTGATGCCTTTTTGTTTGTATTGCTGGTTAAATTTGATGCGCATAACCGGTCTCTTGTTCTATACGAATCGTTTTTGACCCAATATTTAAATCAATTTGGATATTAGGAACACGGCGGCCAAGTCGATCATATTCAATTAAATTGGGTGTGCTAGAGGTAACGCCTACGAAAATTTTTGGATAAGGCATACCATCAGGTGAGCGTAGCGGAGTATTATCAGTGAGTTCAATAGTGTATCGATCACTTTCAAGATCAAGACGAATATTACCACCGCGGTTCATGGCCATTTGTTGGGTATAACGTAAGGCGGTGAGCAGCTCGTCCATCGCTTTACGATCTTCATAACTAGAAACACCAAAAAAACGGGGAGCAATCGAAATAGAAAGAATGCCGGTAATTAAAATAACAACAATGAGTTCTACAAGTGTAAAACCAGATGTTTTTTTAATTGTTTGTAGTGTATGAGTAAAGACACAGGCCATATATTGGATTTACCTGCATTGGCAAAGTTAAGAAAAAAGCACCGAATGATACCGGTGCTTTTTCAAATAACATTAAATAATATCGTCAACAGTAAGAGTACCATCGTTTGAATTATAAATAATGCTCATGGTAGTGGCTGGCTGATAGGTATATGTACAAGAGGTGCCAGCAAAGCTAGCATCATAATCAGCATCGGGGTTAGCAGCAGTTGCTGTGTCTGCCAGAGGTGGATTTTGCATAATGCCATTCCATATTTCTACACAGTCAGCTTCGTCTGCAACAGTTTGATTACCAAGAGTATCAGTTGGCCAGCCAGAAGCATTTACTGCAACATTGCCTGCTCCAAAATTTGCTACTGTAGCTTGTGCACCTGTTAGGTTATTAGCAATCCATTGAGCATGCACAAGAGCAACACCAGCACCAAAACCACCACCTGCACCGGAAACCGCTGCCTGATTAGCTTGAGTACTAACATTCATAAAACGGGGTAATGCAGTTGCTGAAAGAATACCTAAAATTAGAATTACGACTACGAGTTCTACTAACGTAAAACCTGATTGAGATTTGTTCATGTTTTTCTCCAAAATCTGTTATGACAACCGCGGTTGTCGATGAGTTAGAAATACTGCCGCAGCAGCGCTAACAGATGAATAAGTGAAGAATCAATAACTTAGATTCGATACTTAAAGTAAAAGTAGTGTATTTAACGCACAAAGTCAAAAGAGTTTATCGGCAGATTAGGGGTAAACCTTAATATTGAAGTTTTTAGAATCCGGGTAGTAGGAAAAATAAGACAATGAGTGAAAAAATTGTAATAAAAGCACCAAAGGCTCGAGGGTAAGTGGTTACCAACTTGTTGGTGATATCAATATCGGTGCTCATCTTAGAAAAACCTTTTCGTGTTGAAATCCAGTGATTAGCTACTTGTTCAAAGTTTTTTACCATGCTGGGACGAATAAAAACGATAAGGCCAAAGATTAGAATAAAAACACAGGAGATAAAAAGGAAGATCTCAGCTGATTGTATGATCCAGTCCCAGGCAGGTGCTGAAATACTTTTTGGCAAGTGCGGTATTAGTGAATAAGCATTAAATGTTTCGAGGGTATAAAGTACGAATATTGAACCGATGACGAGTATTGCACCGCTAATTTTTGAGTGTTTATAAAAAAGGGGTTCAGACTTAATTGCTGTTTCAATTGCTTTTGTTTTTTCTCTGAGGGAAATGCGAGTGTTAATTTTATCGTTAAATTTTAACGTTATAGCCGGTGCGAAAATTAATCCTAATCCTAAAACAAGCGCAATAAATGTACCTATGATCAGAAATAAAAGACTGGCATCAAATAGGATTTCTGAAAGCATGGTATTCATAATTTAATGTCTCTTTTAGTTATTCTGTCATTGCGAGAAGAGTAGCGACGAAGCAATCTTCAAAATAGAGCTATCTATCATGAGATTACTACGGGCTTCCTGCCCTACGTCCTTCGGATCAAGCCAAGCTTGTTCAAAATCGTTCCATACGATTTTATGCCGCGGTCAAGTTATTCCCTCGCAATGACAGCTTTTTTTATATCCCAACTAAATTTTTCAACTGGAACAAGATCAAGTCCGGCAATTCCATCGGTGCGCAAATCAAAGCGTCTATTTTTATTTCGATCGTTATAAACAAGTTTGATGCGATGTCGGATGCGAGGCAAACCTTTTAGCGTCGTTTTAAAATTTTCTGCGAAAAGAACATTATAAATAAGTGTTTTTTGTTTTTTATCGAAATACCAAACACCGGGGTCAGTAATTTTTTTACCGTTATTTTTTTCACCAATATAATTATTAGGGTTTTGTGAAAGAAGCAATAATGGATTTGATTTATCTAATTTAGCAACAGAAGCCATTTTTCCAGCAAGAGCAAGTCGAGCAACTTCAAGACCTAATGCACTTTTAATCGTACCAACCAGTTGTTTAACAGCAGCTTGTTCTGCCGCGATACGAATAGCAAAAATACGATCAATAGCAAATAAACCAAGAATAGAAATAACAATAATAACCACAACAAGTTCAAGCAAGGTAAAACCTTGTTGTTTATTTATAATTGGGATTGATTGCAATCTAATGTCCCTGCGCTGCACCAGCTAAATCCCACATTGGTAAGAACACACCTAATGCGAGCACGAGTACCATGGCACCAATAAAAACAATCAGAATAGGTTCGATGGCACTGGTGAGATTTTTAACATCATAATCAACTTCACGATCATAAAAATCAGCAACTTCTGTCAACATGTCATCGACATTACCTGTTTCTTCACCAACGGTAAGCATTTGAATAACCAGCGGAGTAAACATTTCTGTTGCAGTAGCTGTGCGCGTTAATGTGTCACCGCGTTCAATACCATTACGCATATCAGCGATGTGGCCACCAACAAAAACGTTATCTACAGCACGAGATACTAGAGTGAGTCCAGTTACTAAAGGAACGCCAGCACTTAATGACATTGAAAAAGATCGAGCAAAACGTGCAAGTGTTGCACGCAGTACAATACTTCCAATAATCGGGATACGTGTCATTAACCGATCCCACTGCCAGTGTCCCTTTTCAGTATTAATATAATAGCGTATTGAAAAAAGTGTAATAAATAAAATGCCGACAATAACATACCAGTAATTTACAGTGAATTCAGATATGCCAAGTAAAATTCGTGTGGGCAATGGAAGCTCAGCACCGAAGCCAGCAAAAACTTTTGCAAAGGTAGGTATGACCCACATGTTAATAATAAACATGGCAATGGCGATTGCAATAATCACAAACGTGGGATAACGCATTGCTGCTTTAATTTGATCTTTAGTATTCTTTTCTCTTTCCAGGTAGCCTGAGATTTGTAAGAACACTTCATCAAGATTACCGGTGTTTTCACCAACCTGTACCATGCTGATAAAAAGGTGAGAAAAAATATCGGGATGTTGTGCTAACGCGGTTGAAAGTTCGTGACCACCTTCAATCTCAATGCGTAAACTGTGTAACGTTTTTTGTAGAACCTGATTACGTGTTGTGTCAGCCAGACCTGTAATAGAACGTATAATAGGCACACCTGCTCGTAGCAGGGTATACATTTGTCTGGAGAACAAAACTAAATCATCAAGTGTTGGTTTTTTATTTTTATTGAAATCGAAATTTAAGCTGTTGTTATCTTTTGAAGCCTGTTCTTTTGTAGCTTGAGTAATATCAATGGGGGTAATGCCGATATTTAAAAGCTGCGTTGCCACGGCATCGGCAGAGCTAGCTTCAATATTACCATCAACAGCCTGGCCCTGATTATTACGACCTTTGTATTCAAAAATAGGCATGATTTATTTTATGTTTGTTCCCGCAGGTATTTATTATTTGTTTTCTAGTTGAAATTCAGGTTCATCAAGATCTTCTTCAACCATACCCGTTACGCGAATAACTTCTTCAAGTGATGTTATACCTTGTGTTGCATACTCCATAGCATGCCGTGAAAAAGGTCTGAAGCTAGGGCTGGCTTTTGCATGTTTAGCAAAGTCAGCAGAATCTTCACGACGTAAATCATCAGCAAGTACGTCATCAATTTCCAGAAATTCGAATACACCAACACGTCCACGATAACCGGTGTTATTACAATGTGGACAACCTGTGCCATGATAAAATGTAGCTTTATCCGCATTTTCACCTAACAAACTGTATAACCAAACAGTTTCTTGTTTTTCCGGTGTGTATTCAGCCTTACAACTTTTACAAATTTTTCGTACTAAACGTTGAGCAAGTACTGCACGTAATGCGGTTGCAACAAGAAAACCTTCGGCACCCATATCAATTAATCGATTAACTGTTGAGATAGCATCATTGGTGTGTAAGGTAGATAAAACCATGTGACCAGTAATTGATGCACGTAAGCCAATAGCGGTTGTTTCCTGATCACGCATTTCGCCCACAAGTATGATGTCAGGATCTTGTCGTAATGCAGAACGAAGAACAGTTGCAAAGTCTAATCCAATTTTATTGTTTACTTGTACCTGGTTGATTCGGGGTAAGCGATATTCCACCGGATCTTCAACCGTAATAATTTTCTTTTCTGCTTTATTTAACTCAGACAGCGCGGCATAAAGCGTTGTTGTTTTACCACTACCGGTTGGGCCGGTAACGAGGATCATGCCATGCGGGCGATGAATGTTTCTTCTAAAGTGAGCAAGTAAGTCCGGATTCATACCTAATTGATCAAGTACCAAAGCATTACCGGATTGATCAAGCAAACGCATAACAACCGATTCACCGTTTTGAATAGGCATGGTTGAAAGGCGAACATCAATACTGCGATCTCGTACGCGAATATTAAAACGCCCATCTTGAGGAATACGACGTTCAGAAATATTTAAACCGGCCATGAGTTTTAAACGAGAGACTAAGGCACTGGCAATGCGTTTTTCTTTCATTACTTGTTCTTGCAAGATCCCATCAACACGGGTGCGAATACGTAACACACTTTCATCAGGCTCAATATGAATATCTGATGCGCCAATTTGTACAGCGTCTTCAAAGATGGATTGTAAAAGTTTTACAACCGGTGCATTGGCAACGTCTTCACCTTGAACCAGTTCTTGTAAATCAATATCGGTTTCAGCAAGTTCATCACCGAGTTCTTCGGCCAAGTCAGAAATTTCACTGGTTCGACGGTAAACCATATCGATGGTCGACATGATTTCTGACTCACGTGCGACTGCAAGATGTAGATGACACTTAAGCTGTTTGGACAGTTCATCGTAAGCAAAAATATCCGTGGGATCGGCCATACCAACAAGCAGGCTGCCATCAGGATTTTTCTTTAGTGATACAACGCGATAACGACGCGCTAATGTTTCGGGAATGATCTGAATGGTTTCAGCATCATAATTATATTGTTTGAGATCAATGAAAGGGACTTGTAGCTGGGTAGATAACAATTCCAGCATTTGTTCTTCGGTGACGAGGCCACTTGAAATTAAAGTGCGGCCAAGTTTTTGCCCGGTTTTCTTTTGCGCCGCCAATGACTGCATGAGTTGGTCTTCAGTAATAAGACCTTTCTCAACCAGTAAATCACCGAGTCGAATTTTTTTACGTGGTGCGGTGGCTGCCATAATAGGTTCCTGAAAATGCCCTGATAGTCTTTAATCGAACGGTATTATTATAAATTATGCCTTTTATAGCGGCATTTCACAGAAATTGATGAGCTAATTTAAAGTTAAAGTCCCAACCAGTTCAGAAACATTAGTTAAATCATGCTTGCGTAAATAATCCGCGATGCCATCATTAATTTTTTTGCAGACAAGAGGGTCATAAAAGAGCGCTGTACCCACTCCTATACCCGTTGCACCGGCTATTAAAAATTCAATGGCATCTTCTGCAGTAGTAATACCACCCTGACCAATGATCGGAATATTGTGTTCGCGGCACACTTGCGAAACCTGGTGCGTTTTAAGTAAGGCAATGGGTTTAATCGCCGGGCCGGATAAACCACCCTGATTATTTCCAATGATCGGCTCGCGTGACTCAATATCAATGGCCATGCCCATCATGGTATTAATAACGGCAAAACCGTCGGTGCCGGCTTCAATACAGCGGCGTGCATTTTCAGCAATATCGGTTTGATTGGGTGAAAGCTTTGTAATAATGGGTTTGCTGGTCGCTTTGCGGCAGACTTCAACCACGCGGGCTGACATCTCGGGATCGTTGCCGAAGGCCATACCGCCACATTTTACATTTGGGCAGGAAATATTGATTTCTACCGCATCAATATCCGTGTCATCAAACATTTTTGCGATTTCGGCGTAATCTTCGATGGTTGAGCCTGATAAATTGGCAATAAAACGTGTTTCGTTAAATGGGAGTTCGGGCAATATCTTATTAATGACATGATTTGCACCAGGATTTTGTAAACCAATTGCGTTGATCATGCCCATCGGTGTTTCGATCACTCGATGGGGTTTATTACCTAAACGAGGTTCAACCGTAGTGCCTTTCAGGCAAACTGCGCCCACATCTTCATTTGAAAAGCCTTCTACTCGAGTATATTCTTCGCCAAAACCCACGCAGCCAGATAAGAGTACCAGCGGGGTATTAAAATCCATGCCGCAAAATTCAGTTTTCAGTAAGTCTTTGTTCTTTATAGTCATATCCGAGAAGATACAAGGAAGTAGAGGAAAGGTACAGGCGAAAAGGGTAAAATGTTTTTCTCATAAAATTAAAGTAGAAAACACATGTTTCATATCGTTTTATTTGAGCCAGAAATCCCTGCCAACACCGGCAATATCATTCGTTTGTGTGCCAACACCGGGTCACAGCTTCATCTTATTCGCCCCTTGGGTTTTGATATGGATGATAAAAAACTCAGGCGAGCGGGGCTTGATTACCATGAGTTCGCAGCTGTACAGGAATACGACTCTTTAGATGAGTTCGTAGAAAAAGTGCAGCCAAATCGAATCTTTGGTATTTCCACCAAAGGCCAGCAATTTGTGCATGATGTACATTATAAGGAAGGTGATGCTTTTTTATTCGGGCCGGAGACACGTGGGTTACCTGAAGAGGTAAGAGAAAATCTGGGGCAGGATAATGTGCTACGTATTCCCATGCAGCCGACGAATCGCAGTTTAAATTTATCCAATGCGGTCAGTTTAATGGTGTATGAAGCGTGGCGACAGTTGGAATTTAAAGGTAGCG
This sequence comes from Gammaproteobacteria bacterium, assembly GCA_030593785.1. Lineage (GTDB taxonomy): Bacteria > Pseudomonadota > Gammaproteobacteria > UBA6429 > Thiohalophilaceae > JAGLTQ01. Next base: position 8,158 of record JAUVGM010000048.1, read on the forward strand.
TATAGGGTTAGCAGTAGTTAATTTAACCCCCGGATATGGTTATACTTTAATCAGAACAATATATCGCTTTAAGAGGTGTACGTTATTAAAGGTTTTACTATTTCCAATTTTTTGAGCAGCGGTTTTGATTTTTACGAATCAGAGAATCAGCTGCAATTCCGCTTTCGCACGCTCAACTATTTTATGGCGATTGCGCTATTTTTCGGGGCGCTGATTGGAGGCTTGGGTTTATTTAAGATGATGGACATTGGTGAAATACAACCTATCGTTAACATCACTTACTCATTTTATAATATTTTTCTCATTGTTTTATTACGAAAAAATAAACTCTGGTTTAGAAAAATTGCCTGGGCTCAGGTTTTAGCTTCACTGACGGTTTTCGCAATAGCACTCGCTACAGTTACACATGATGAATTTCGTATCGCCTGGTTTTACGTTGCAATTTATCTTACCTATATGCTGCTGGGCGAACGACCTGGTAATGTCCTTACTTTTATATCAATTATTATTATTGTCTTAACGCATTATTATCTTGATTTGCAGCTTTCTAATACTGCGATCGAAACAGCTATTTTCAGTTTGATCGTTTTTGGTTTGTTAAGTCGGGTATACAACACACAGATAAAAAATTACGAGACTCAGTTAGAAAATAAAAATTATGATTTAGCAGCAGTTATAAAAAATCTGGATTTCGCTTTAGAAGGTGCACAGGCAGCTAACAAAACAAAAAGTCTATTTTTAGCTAACATGAGTCATGAAATACGAACACCAATGAATGGAATGTTAAGTTTGCTACAGGTGTTACGAACAACAGAACTTGATGAACAACAGCGAGAATATTTGCAGTCGATAGATCGTGCAGGCGGCATCTTGATGAGTCTTATTGATGACTTGCTCGATTTATCAAGAATAGAATCAGGAAAGTTAGAAATAAATCCAAAAACGTTCAAGGTGTGGGATTTTTTGGAGGATATTTTATTACAGGCAGAGCATCTTTTTGATGAAAAAGATGTTCATTTTAATGTTGATATTGATAATGCATTACCAGACTATTTAATTACTGATGATATTCGATTAAAACAGGTTGTTATTAATTTAATTAACAATGCGGTTAAGTTTACTTCTAAAGGTGAAATAGATTTTATAATGAAGGGTAGCCCGCTTGGTAATAGTTATAAGCTTCATATTGAAGTAGCAGATACGGGCATGGGTATCCCGGAAGGTAAACTTGAAAGTATTTTTGAACCTTTCCAGCAGCTTTCAACGCGCATTTATAATAGAGGGGTCGGCTTAGGATTACCCATTAGTAAAAAAATTATTGATGCGTTAGGTGGAAAAATAAAAGTTGAATCTACGGTAGGAGAAGGATCACGTTTTATTTTGGATTTCTTCTTTCCTATTGCAGAAGAAAACAACGTGAAAGAAGAAAAAGTGGTAACAGATATTTCTTTACAACCCATTGTCATTTTATTAGTTGAAGACGATAAGATAAGTCAGTTAGCTGTTAAAACCTGGTTAGCAGGCAAAGGTCATGACGTTATTGTTGTAGAAAATGGTAAGCAGGCAGTAGATTATCTACAGGGAAATAAAGTTGATGTTATTTTAATGGATGTACATATGCCTGAGATGGATGGTATTCAGGCAACTAAAATAATAAAAGAAAAAGCTTAAAGTCAGGCACCTATTATTGGAATGACGGCAAGCGTAATGAATGATGAACGTGTGACGTATATCGCAGCAGGAATGGATGTTTTGGTTGAAAATCCGGTTAGCTTTGAAAGTTTAGTCGCTATTATAAAAGATGAACTTAATTAATTTTCTTTTGTAATGGCTCTGTTAAATAACGCATCAACTGCATCTTGTGGTGATGAGTTATTATATAAAACATTAAAAACCTGCTCGGTAATTGGCATATCAATGTTTTGTTTCTGTGCCAGTGCAACAACTTCTTTTGCAGTAGAGACACCTTCAACAACCTGACCTATTTCTTTAACAACAGCATCAAGATTTTTTCCTGCACCGAGTGCAATACCGGTACGACGATTTCGTGATTGATCATCAGTACAAGTGAGAACTAAATCACCCAGTCCGGTTAAGCCGGTAAATGTTTCGCCTTTTGCATTTAAAGAAACACCAAGTCGAGATATTTCAGCCAGCGC